>NZ_JANJFE010000013.1:0-281066 GCF_024623505.1 Microbacterium sp. zg.B48 | reverse complement strand
CGCGGGCACCCCCTGGACGCGGCGGGGTACGCTACCCCCGACGAGCTGGTGGCCGTTGCGCGCGAATTCGCGCGCAACAACCCCGAGGGGACGGTGATCGACTTCCTCGCGGAGGTGCAGCTCGTCTCCGATGCGGACGACCTCGAGGATGCCTCGGGCTCGGTGTCGCTCATGACGATGCACACCGCGAAGGGGCTCGAGTACGACGCCGTGTTCGTGACCGGCGTCGAAGAGGACCTCATCCCGCACCGCATCTCGGCGGGCGAGCCGGGTGGGCCACAGGAGGAGCGTCGGCTCTTCTACGTCGGCATCACCCGTGCCCGCAAGCGCCTCTACCTCTCCCTGGCCATGACGCGGGCGCAGTTCGGCGAGATCTCGGTGGCGATGCCGAGCCGGTTCCTGCAGGAGATCCCCACCGAGCTGATCGACTGGCGCCAGTCGCCCGGCGATGTGAACTCGCGGGGCGGCATGCAGTCACGCGCCTTGAATGCGCGGCGCCCCGGTGGCTCCAGCAGCACGGGCAAGCGCTACGGCGACGATCTCGTGCCCAAGTCGACCTCGATCGAGCGCTTCGCCAACCGCATCCCGGCCAAGGTGCGCGACAACGGAGACATGCAGCTCGCCTCGGGCGACCGCATCAAGCACGACGACTTCGGCGAAGGACGCGTGGATGCCGTGACAGGTGAGGGCGCCAAGCGCGTCGCGCACGTGCGCTTCGATACCGCCGGCCCGAAGAAGCTGCTGATCAAGATCGCACCCATCGAGAAGATCCAGTAGCCGAGTCCGGCGACCGCACGAGGCTCGCGGAGGGCATTCCCCGCGCGTACCGTCGGCGATTGCCGCGTCCGCGCCGTCGGTGCGGCTACGCTCCACACATGGCTCTGTTCTCAAAGCGGACGAACTCAGACGGCAGCGACGGCGACGCGGCGGTGGCCGGCGACACGGCGGCCCAGCAGCCGTCGGACGATGCGGGGACGGATGCCGCGGCATCCGTCGGCATCTCGGTCTCCTCGTACCGAGGGATGGGCGCGACGCCCGCAACCGCACCCTCCGCGGGGACAGCTCCCGCGGCGGAGTCGGTTCCCGGCATCAAGGACAACGTGGTGCTGCGCGAAGCGCTCGCCGGGCTGCCGGAGTCGCCGTCGGTCTCGGAGATCCTCGACGTCGCCCGGCAGCTGCTGCAGGGGCACCTCTTCCTGCGGGTCAAGGGCGATGCCCGCGAGCTGCTGGCGGCCGGAAAGGACCTGCCGGTGGCGGTGGTGACCCTCAACGGCAAGCAGTTCGTGCTCGTGTACAGCAGCGGGACCGCCCTGCGCGCGAGCATTCAGGCCGACAGCGAACTGGGCACGTCCGCGATGGGCCAGCCGGTGCGCTCGGTCATCCGCTACGTGCTCGGCGGCACCTACGCCGGAATCGTCGTGGACCACGCATCCGCGCCGGCACGCGCCGTGATCCCGAGGGAACTGCTCGAGAAGCTCGTCGAGCAGGGCGATCCGACGTTCGAGCTCAAGACGTTGCTCGCCGGCGAGCGCACCTCCGCGACCGCGTCGGCGCTCGTGGACGCCCTGACGCGCGCGAAGTTCTGGGTCGCGGTGAACCAGTCCGCCGGCGGGCCGGTCGGTGTCGCGGAGGCGCGCACCGTGGACGGCGACCGGCTGGTCGAGTTGTACTCGCATCCCCTCGAGGTCGCATCGCGGCAGCGCGGCGACCGGGCTGCGCCGATGACGGCCGCTCAACTGGCGGCCGCCCTGCGGGCCGACGAGGATCTGGCGGGTGTGATCGTCGACCCGGGGGGACCGTGGATGCGTCTCTCGCGCGCCCAGCTCGCGCCGATCCTCGCCCTTCCGGCCTGACCGCCGGCACGCACCGATTTCTGCGGCCGTGCCGCGCCCTTGACGTCCGTCGTGCGCGGCGGTAGGTTACTCAACCAATCGGTTGATCAAGAGAACAGTTGAAAACAAATGCCGGATGCTTCGCTCGACAGGGCGTTCGCCGCCCTCTCCGACCCCGTGCGCCGCTCGATCGTGGCGCGACTGAGTCGCGGGCCGGCGACGCTCGGCGAGTTGGCCGAGCCGTTCGCGATCACGCCCCAGGCAGTCTCGAAGCACATCAGCGTCCTGGAGGACGCGGGACTGGTCTGGCGGACGCGGGAGGCGCAGCGTCGTCCGGTGCATCTGGATGCCGCAGCCCTCGCACGGCTGACCTCCTGGATCGACCGGTACCGGTTGGAGGCCGAGGCCGCCTACCGGCGTCTGGACGCGGTTCTGGCGGCATCCGGAAGCGACACCACCCACACGAACAAGGAGAAGGAATCATGAGCAATCCCGTCATCATCGATGCGACTCCCGGTCAGTCGTACGCCGACATCACCCGCGAGTTCGAGGCTCCGGTGGCGGCCGTGTTCCGCGCGCACGCCGACCAGGAGCTCTACAGGAACTGGGTCGGGCCGCGCGGTTACCAGACGGACATCACGGAATGGGACTTTCGCACCGGTGGCGGCTACCGCTTCCAGCAGCGCGGCGAGGACGGCACCTTCGGATTCCGCGGCGTGTTCCACACGGTGCGTGAGAACGAGCTGATCATCCAGACGTTCGAGTACGAGGGCGCACCGGACGAGGTGAGCATCGACGTGCTCCGCTTCGAGGACCTGCCCGGCGGTCGGTCGCGCATCGTCGACCACAGCGTCTTCGGCAGCGTCGAGGCGCTCGAGATGATGATGCAGCAGGGCATGGAAGTCGGCGTGCGCGAAGGCTACGAGCGACTCGACGAGCTGCTCGTCGCGGACCGATGAGCGGGCCGGGAGCGGCCGGGGTGGCGCGCAGCCCGGCGAAGGTCGTCACATCGGCGACGATGTCACTGGACGGGTTCGTCGCGAACGAGGACAACGATCCGGGTGCGCTGTTCGACTGGTACGCGGCGGGTGACGTCGAGATGATCAACGCCGGCGCGCTGCCGCCGTTCCACCTCACCCGCGAAAGAGCGGACTACTGGAGCGACCGCGTGGGCGTTCGGCGGAGCCCGGTCAAAACCCGGGGAGATATGGCCGCGACGGGGCAGGTCGGACCCGGCCTGCCGCGTTCTGCCCCGCGGTTTGACGCACGCCGGACCGCTCGCCCGGCGCCGTCGCGCCGGAGCGGACGGCCCCCTAGGGTCGGGGTATGGCCACGGAGAGAATTGTTCTGACGGTGCCGGGACCGGACGGGGATCGCGAGGTGGGGCTTTCCAGCCCCAACCGGCTGCTCTGGCCGCAGGCCGGCATCACCAAGCACGAACTCGCCGAGTACGTGATCGCCGTCGCGCAGCCGTTCCTGTCCGCGAACGGCAACCGGCCGGTCTCGCTCGAGCGCTATCCGGACTCGATCGAGGGGGAGTCGTTCTTCTCGAAGAACCCGCCCAAGGGCGCCCCGGAATTCGTGCAGTCCGTGATGGTGACCTACAACAGCGGGCGACAGCATCCGCAGCTCGTTCTGACCGAAGCCGCCGCCATCGTGTGGGCCGTCCAGATGAACACCATCGTGTTCCACCCCTGGGCGTCGCTGGCCGGGGATACCGACAACCCGGTCGAGCTGCGCATCGACCTGGATCCGCAGCCGGGGACGGACTTCTCGGATGCCGTGCCCGCCGCGCACGCGCTGCGCGAGGTGCTGCGCGAGGCCGGGCTGGAGGCGTGGGTCAAGACCAGCGGCAACCGCGGCATCCACGTGTTCTGCCCGATCGAGCCCACGCACGAGTTCCTGGACGTGCGTCATGCGGTGATCGCCGCCGCTCGCGAGCTGGAGCGACGCATGCCTGAGAAGGTCACCACCAACTGGTGGAAGGAGGAGCGCGGCGAGCGGATCTTCGTCGACTTCAACCAGGCCAACCGGGACCGCACCATGGCGGGCGCCTACAGTCCGCGCGCGCTGCCCACCGCGACCGTGGCGACCCCGGTGACGTGGGACGAATTGGACGACGTGGACCCTGCCGCGTTCACGATCCGCAGCGTGCCTGAGCGGCTGGCGACCGTCGGCGATCCCTGGGCGGGCCTGCTCGAGCGACCGGGACGCATCGAGACGCTGCTGGAGTGGTGGCAGCGCGACCTCGACGCGGGCCTGGGCGAACTGGCGTTCCCGCCCGACTTTCCGAAGATGCCCGGCGAGCCCCCGCGGGTGCAGCCCAGCCGGGCCAAGAAGCCCGAGGCCTGACGCACGTCGGTCGTGCGGTATCGGGGTCCGGCGTCGGATTCGGATGCCGCGGCCGCGTCTATCCGACTCCGGTGCGAGTGTCCGATTCCGGTGCCGCTGGGATCAGCGCGCGTCGACCTTCAGGACCCGCGCCGTCGTGGTGGCCGTCCAGATCACCCCGTCGTCCCAGACCAGCTCGAAGAACTGGTCGGTGCCCAGATCGATGTGGTCGATCACCTTGTTGGTCTCCGGATCGATCTTCGCGATGCCGTCCGCGTCCGACGCCCAGACGAAGCCCCCGCCTGCGGTGATGCCGACCCCGGTGCCGACCCCCGGGATCTCGGTGACCTCGGCCGAATCCGGGTCGATGCGCATCACGCTGCCGGCCTGCTCGTTGGTGACCCACACGTCCTCGTCGGTCGCCGCGAACGTATGCGTGCCTCCGGCGGTCGGGAGCACGCTGGAGGTGCCGGCGGCCAGGTCCATGCGCACGACCACCCCGCGGCTGCAGGCCAGCCACGCGAACCCGAAGTCGATCAGCAGGTCCTTCGGATCGGCGCACAGCTCGGGGTCGATCGCGGCGGCCTGCTGGAGCTCACCGGTTGTGGTGTCCACCTTCACCAGCGTGCCGTCCAGGCCGTACAGCCAGGCGAATCCCTCGCCGAGCGCGAGGGTGCCGGCGCGGGGGACGCGCAGCAGCTCAGCGCCCGAGAGCGGGTCGATCTTCGCCAGCCGGCCGCAGCACGACACCCAGAGCCCCTCGGCGCCGGCCTCCACCGCCGAGCCGTCCGGCACGATCGGGGTCGCCTCGCCGCTGGACTTCTCGACACGGACGATGCCGTCCACGGGGGAGCCGACTTCGACCCACAGATGATCGTCCGTCTCCGACATCTCCCAGCCCGGGCCACCCACGTCGAACACCTCCAGGATCGCGGACGACGGCGACTGCGGGCTGGGCGGGGACTCGTCCGGGAGCGCACCGGTGCAGGCCGCCGAGGCGAACGCCAACAGGACCGCGATCGGCGCCAGCAGCGCCCGCAGCCACCGCGGCCCGGCGGGGGACACGGTGCAGCCGCGGCAGGGTGGGGTTCGCCGTGCGGTCAGCACCGACACTCACCTCCTGGCACCCCATCGGCGGCGGTGCCCGCGGGTCCTGGCGAGCGTCTCCTCAGACATCACAGCGGCGTTGGCGCCTACGGTACGTCCACGGATGCCGCATCACAAGCGGTGCCCGGCGGACGGCCCGGTCACTCCAGGACGGCCCCCACGTCGTACGCCGATACCGACTCCAGCTGCTCGAACGTGCACGAGCGCGGGTCACGGTCAGGACGCCACCGGTCGAACTGCACGGTGTGCCGGAAGCGCCGCCCCTCCAGCTGGTCGTAGCGCACCTCCAGCACCCGCTCCGGCCGCAGCCGGACGAAGGACGAATCGCGGCCGGCGGCCGAGAACCGTGACTTCTCGCCTTCGCCGGTGAGCGCCTCGCCGTCCGCATCCGTCTCCACCAGCGGCGCCAGTTCGTCGATCAGCTCGAGCCGGCGCTGGTTGCTCCAGGCCGAGACCGCGCCGACGTTGTGCAGCTGCCCCTCGTCCGTGTACAGCCCGACCAGCAGCGATCCGACGCCCTCTCCGGACTTGTGGACGCGGTACCCCAGCGCGACGACATCCGCGCTCCGCGCGTGCTTGATCTTGAACATCGTCCGCTTGTTGGGCGCGTACGGCTGGGCGAGCGGCTTCGCGACCACGCCGTCGAGCCCGGCGCCCTCGAACTCGCTGAGCCAGCGACGGGCGGTCGCGGCATCCGTTGTCGTGCGCGTCACATGGATCGGGTGCGGCAGACCCGTCAGCAGCTCCACCAGCTCCGCGCGGCGGGCCTGGAACGGGGCGGACTGCAGGTCGCGGTCTCCCCGTGCCAGCAGATCGAACGCGATGAACATCGCCGGTGTGGTCTCGGCGAGCATCTGGACGCGGGATGCCGCGGGGTGGATGCGCTGGGTCAGCGACTCCCAGTCCAGCCGCTGGGCACCGGCCGGTCCCTTCGGCACCACCACCTCGCCGTCGATCAGGCAGGGCTCGGGAAGCAGGCGAGCGAACGCCTCCACCAGTTCCGGAAAGTACCGGGTCAGCGGCTTGGCGCCGCGGGAGCCGATCTCCACGGTCTCCCCGTCCCAGGAGACCAACCCGCGGAAGCCGTCCCACTTCGGCTCGTAGCTCAGGCCGCCCGCAACAGCGTCCTGATCAGGAACCTCCGGGACGGATTTGGCGAGCATCGGCGCGGGAATCTCGTACGGCATGGGTCCATCCTGGCCCTCGCGCCGGACGCGGTCGAGGAACCTGTCGCCGCGCGGCACCGATCCGGCCGGCAGGAGGCGGCTACGCCTCGATCGAATGCTTCGGGCGGGCCCAGCGCGCCGGAAGATCCGGTCCGTCCCACACCTGGATGACGCCCCAGACGGCGGCGGCGATCGGAACGGCCAGCACGGCCCCCACGATCCCACCGAGCACCGTGCCCACGGTCAACGCGACCAGGATGACGAACGCGTGCAGCTTCATGGACCGGCCCATCAGCACCGGCTGCAGGAAGTTGCCCTCGAGCTGGTTGACGAGCACCACGACGCCGAGGACGAACAGCGCGTTGACCCACCCGTTCGACACGAGTGCCACCAGGGCGGCGAGGATGCCGGCCACCGTCGCGCCGACGATCGGGATGAATGCGAGCAGGAAGACCAGGACGGCCAGCGGGATGGCCAGCGGCACCTGCAGGACCAGCAGACCGATCAGGATGCCGATGGCGTCCACGGCGGCGACGGTCGCGGTGCCGCGCACATAGGAGCCCAGCACGCCCACGGTCTTGTCGCCGATCCGGCGTGCGCGCAGGTAGTTCTCGCCGCGGAACGGCCGCAGCAGGAACTCCCACATCTGCGGGCCGTCCTTGAGGAAGAAGAACAGGATCGTCACGAGCAGGACGAACCCGGTGACGAAGTTCGCGACGGCGCCGACGCCCGCCAGGGCGCCCGACCCGAACTGCGCGCTGGTGACGAAATCGGTGAGGGCGTTGACCCACTCGTCGATCTGGTCCGGCTGCACGAAATCGAAGGGGAGGGTCTGCACCCAGGAGACCAGCTTCTGGAAGCCGTCCTCGGCCTGCGCGTACAGTTCGTCCCACTGATCGCGCACGGCCCAGACGATGAGCCAGCTCAGCAGGCCGAGGATGACGACGATCGCGAGCATCGTGATGACGGTGGCCAGCACGGAGGGGACGCCGCGCTGCCGCATCCAGTGCATCACCGGGTTGAACGCGCACGCGAGGATCAGGGCGATGACGAGCGGGATGGTCACGAGCGTGAGCTGACCGATCGCGAAGACGATCCCGCCGGCCACCGCGACCACGACGATGATCTGGATCGCCCGGATGCCGAGCTTGCCGAACCCGTCCGCCCACAGGCTCCACGGTGCTCTGGTCGCCTTCAGCTCGACGTCGCGCGACTCGAAGCGGACGGTCGTGGGGTCGTTCCGGAACAGTCCCATGATTCGAGGTTAACCCCGCGCCCGCGCGGTTCGGGGGTCTTGCGCCGGCGCGTGCGGTGTGCGATCGGCGGCGGTCAGGCGCGGTGTCGCGTTCCCGCACCCGCGCGCCGGCGTGCGACACGACGCGCGGGCGCAGGTCAGTCCTGCATCGCCGTCAGGGTCACCAGCGCCGTCACGATGGCCCCGTGCTTGAGGTCCAGCGGCTCGACCCGGTGGCGCGTGTCTGCCGCGGTGAGCAGCAGCCGGCTGTCGGCGGACTCGTCGTTGTAGCCGCCGATGAGGCGGACGGCGGGGATGCCCGCGGCGAGGAAGTTCGCGTGGTCGGAGTTGGTCGTATGGGCGTACACCGGGTGCACGGGGGTGCCGCCGATCTGGCTGGCGCGGCGCAGCAGGCCCAGGATCAGCGGATCGCCGGCGGTCAGCCCGAACAGGCGCGGGAAGCCGACGGGGGTGTCGACGTTCACGTTGCAGCGGATCCGGCGCCGACCGGCCTCGTTCAGCGATGCGACGTACTCGGCGGAGCCCGTCAGGGCCCACTCCTCGAAGGTGAACAGCGCCAGCAGCAGCCCGCGCTCGCTGTCGGCAGCTCGCGGGCCCAGTCGGCGCGCGACCTCCAGGACGGTCGCCAGCCCGGCGCCGTTGTCCATCGCGCTTTCAGCCAGTCCGTGGCCGTCGATGTGCGCGCTGAGCACCACGACCTCGTCCGTGCGGCCGGGGAAGCGCACGAAGATGTTCCGCCCGGTCCACTCTCCGGCGACCGCGTGGTTGACCAGGTGCACCTCGACCGGACCGAAGGCCAGCGAGGTGGAAAGCTCCAGGGTCGCGTCGCGGCTGAGGCCGAACGCGGGGATCTCGCCGGACTCGCCCGTGCCGCCGGACCCGCTCACCGCGCCCGCACCGGGCTGGTTGTTGCCGATGAGGAACGCCGTCGCCCCGTACTCGCGAGCCAGCGCGAGCTTCACGCTGCGGTGCACGTGGTTGGTCGAGAAGGGGAACTCGTGACGCACGAGCACCGCGTGACCGGGGATGAGCTCGCGTGCACCTTCGAAGTCGGCCGGTGTTCCGCGGCCGAGGTCGATGACGGGGACGGTGGCATCGACCGGCGCGCAGTTCAGCAGCGGGTAGCTCTCCAACTCCCGCCCGGTCGCGCTCACGCGCACCGTGTGGCCCTCGCTGCGCAGACCCGACACCGTGAAGGTCTGCTCGGCGTACTCGCCGCCCAGCTCGCGCGCGCGGCTCTCCAGGTACTGCTGCGCCGCGGCCTCGCTCGCGGTGCCGGCCACCCGGCCACCCGTGTCGCAGATGGCGGCGAGGTCGGCGGGGAGATCCCGGCTCAGCCAGATGTCTCCGATGATGTCGCGGATGTCGGTCATGTTCTCTCCTGTCACAGGACGCTGTCGAGGAAGGCCTTCGTCCGCGGGTGCTGCGGCGCTGCCATGATCTGCTTCGGATCGCCTTCTTCGACGACCACGCCGCCGTCCATGAAGACCAGGTGATCGCCGACCTCGCGCGCGAAGCCCATCTCGTGGGTGACGACGATCATCGTCGTCTCGTCGGTGGCGAGGGCACGCATCACACCCAGCACCTCGCCGACCATCTCGGGGTCCAGCGCGCTCGTGGGCTCATCGAACAGGAGGAGCTTGGGGCGCATCGCCAGGGCGCGCGCGATCGCCACGCGCTGCTGCTGGCCTCCGGACAGCTGCTTGGGATAGGCGTCGCGCTTCTCCGCGAGGCCGACGCGCTCGAGCAGCGCGCGGGCGTGGCTGACGGCTGCGGAGCGCTTCTCCTTCCGCACGCCGATGGGCGCCTCGATGATGTTCTCCAGGACGCTCATGTGCGGGAACAGGTTGAACGACTGGAACACCATGCCGATCTGCTCGCGCTGAGCGCGCACGACCCGCTCGGGCGCCTCGTGCAGGCGACCGCCGCGCACGACGGAGCCGATGGGGTCCCCGTCGATGGCGATGAGACCTTCGTCGATCGTCTCGAGGCGATTGATGCAGCGCAGGAACGTGCTCTTGCCCGATCCGCTCGGACCGATCACGCAGACGACCTGCCCACGGTCCATCTCGAGCGAGACGCCCTTGAGCACCTCGAGGCCGCCGAAGCTCTTGCGCACGTCGCGCACGCTGAGAAAGCTCATCGCTGTTCTCCCGTCTGGGTTGCCGACGTCGCACGACGGCGGAACCGGATGCCGGTGAGCCGCTGCAGCGAACCGGCGCCGGATGCGCGGCTGCTGCCGCGCGCGTAGAAGCGCTCCAGGAGCTGCTGGCCGACCATCAGGATCGAGGTGACGATCAGGTACCAGATGGTCGCGACCATCAGCAGCGGGATGGTCTCGAACGTGCGGCTGTAGACGACCTGCACGGAGTAGAGGAGCTCGGGCAGAGCGATCACCGACACGAGCGAGGTCGACTTCAGCAGGGAGAGCACTTCGTTGCCGGTGGGCGGGATGATGAAGCGCATGGCCTGCGGGATCACGATGCGCCGCATCGCCCGAGAGCCGCTCATGCCCAGGGCGCGAGATGCTTCGAGCTGGCCGTGGTCGACGGAGAGCAGGCCGCCGCGGATGATCTCCGCCATGTAGGCCGCCTCGTTCAGCGCCAGCGCGGCGACGGCGACGACGTACGGGGTGACGATCTGGTTGACGCTGCCTTCGAAGAACGTCGGTCCGAAGGGGATGCCGATCGAGATCGACGGGTAGAGCGCCGAGATGTTGTAGAGGAGGACCAGCTGCACCAGGAGAGGCGTGCCGCGGAAGAACCAGACGTAGACTCCCGCAACCGCGCTCAGGACGCGGCTGCTCGAGATGCGCATCAGCGCGATCACCAGGCCGATGACGATGCCGATGACCATGGAGACGACGGTGAGCTCGATCGTCTTCCACAATCCGTTCAGCACGGAGGTGGAGAAGAAGTAGGTTGCGACGACGTCCCATTCGAACCGGGGGTTCGTCGCGATCGAGTGGAGGACCATGGCCGCGAGGGCGATGACGACGGCGGTCGCGACCCACATCAGTGGCCGAGGGCGGCCGATGATGCGGTAGTCGGTGACGCCGTCGAGCGGGGGGGGGGGGGGGGGGCCCCCCCCCCGCGTCGAGGTGTGTCATTCCATGGCCTCGTTGTTCGTCCCGGCCATCGGGACGGCGAGCTGCTCCAGGCCGTAGCCGGCGAGGATCTCCTGGTACGTGCTGGCATCGATGAAGGACTGGAACGCCGCCTGGACCACCGGGAGCAGGTCGCTATCCTTGGGGAACGCCATGCCCGACAGGCCTCCGCGGAACGGCGCGCCGCTCAGCGTCAGGCGCTGGTCGTCCGTCTGGGCGATGTAGCCGGCCTGGGCGGCCGCAGTGCCGTAGGCAGCGATCCGGCCGCTGGTCAGCGCGAGGACGCCCTCGTTGTTGGTCTTGAACGCCATGATCTCGATGGGGTCGGCGCACTGGGCGTTCTGCTCGGTGAGCGTGATCTCCTCGACCGAGCCCGCCGCGACACCGATCGCGAGGCCGCAGGCGGTATCGGGCGTCAGATCCTGCGGGGCATCGGCGTTGTCGCGGGCGACGATGAACTGCGAACCGCCGCGCAGGAAGTCGACGAAGTCGACCTGCTCCTGTCGCTCGGCCGTGTCGAGCATGGGGGCGACCGAGAAGTCGTAACGCTCGGCGGACAGGCCCGGGATGAGGTTCGCGAACACGACCTGACGCAGTTCGACGTCGAGGCCGAGGGCGTCGCCGAAGGCGAACGCCAGTTCAGGGGCGACGCCGACCATCGTGACGCCGTCTTCGGCGTAGGAGCCGAACGGTTCGCCGATCGTGGCATCCGTCGCGATGACGAGCTTGCCTGCTTCGGTGACGGACGCAGGAAGCTGCGCGACCAGCTCCTCGACGGGCTCGCCGGAGGCGGTGTGGTAGTTCACGTCGGCGGTGTTGGCCGGGCTCGCCGGTGCGATGCCGGCGTCGGACGAGCCGCCGCACGCGGTGAGGGCGACGGTCGCCGCGGTCAGGATGCCGACGGCCAGGAGGGGACGCAGAGACTTCATTCGGGTGCTTTCTGGAGGGGATGTGCCGGCCGCGTCAGAAACGGCCGACGATGGTGACGTGCTCGCGCATGCGGCGAGCAGCTTCGTCGGAATCGCCGGCGTCGATCGCCGCAAGGATGGCGCGGTGACCGGTCAGCGAAGTAGCGCGTCCTGTGGGACTCGCATGGGAGATGCGACGGAAGTCGCTGACCCATTCCGACGTCGCACGGCTGAGCGCGACGATGAGATGGTTGTGCGTTGCCGCGGCGATGGCCTCGTGGAAGCGCTGGTCGCGCTCGAGGGACTCCTCCGTGGATACGGCTTCAGCCTCGAAGTCGCAGTGGCCGGCCAGCAGCAGCAGGTCGCTGCCGGTCCGGCGTCCCGCGGCGAGGCCGGCGATCTGGGGCTCGAAGGTCGTGCGGAAGTCGATGACCTCCGTGGCGTCCCGCTCGGATTCGGACATGTCGCGCAGCAGGGAGACGGCGGTGTCTGATGCGCTCAGGAGCACGGTGCCCGACCCCTGTCGTCTCCGGACGATCCCCTTGAGCGTCAGCTCGTGGATGGCTTCGCGGACGGTCGTGCGCGAGACGCCGAGCTGCGTCGCCAGGTCGCGCTCGGGCGGCAGGGCGGTGCCCGCGCCGACCTCGCCGCTCTCGATGAGCTCCAGGATTCGTGCGGCGATGGCGCTCGAGGTCGCGATGCGCGGCACCCCGCCGAGCGAGGCCCATCCGTTGGTTGACACGCGATGTACAGTAACAGAATTGGTCCGACCACCCCACCACTTGCTCGGCCCGCCCGAATCGAGAGTGAGCCCTGCATGGATGTGATGAGCCCTCTGGGACTCGGCATTCTCGCGATCGCCGCCGCCTGTGCAGGCATCATCAACACCGTCGTCGGGTCGGGGACCCTGATCACCTTCCCCACGCTTCTGGCGCTGGGCGTCCCGCCGGTCATCGCCAACATGACCAACACGGTGGGCCTGGCGATCGGGAACATCGGCGGCGTCATCGGCTACCGCCGCGAACTCGCCGGGCAGCTACGCACGGTGATGCCCCTGGCTGCGGTGACCGCGGTCGGCGCCATCGTCGGGGCGCTCGCGCTCCTCGCGCTGCCGGCCGGCGTGTTCTCCGTCGTCGCGCCGGTGCTGGTCCTGATCGGGTGCCTGCTCGTCGGCATCCAGCCCCTCCTGCGCCGCAGCGGCGAGCGCGACCGGGCACCGGCGCCGGGGTGGCTGCGCTTCCCGCTGACCGCGGTGACGGGTGTGTACGGCGGCTACTTCGGAGCGGCGCAGGGCGTGCTGATCGTCGGCTGCCTGGAGCTGACGATGACGGAGCACATTCAGCGCATCAACGCGATCAAGAACGTACTCCAGACTCTCGCCGGCGGTGTGGCGACGGTGGTCTTCCTCTTCACCGCCACCCTGCCGTGGGTCGCCGTGGTGACGATCGCCGTCGGCTCGCTCGGCGGCGCCTTGATCGGCGCGTCGCTCGGCCGCCGCCTGCCGGCCTGGCTGCTGCGTGTCCTCATCATCGTGATCGGCGTCGTCGCGGTGATCTTCCTCGTCTGGTGAGCGCTCGATCGGGCGCAGCGACGTCGCCCGTGCTGCACTCGCCATCACCCGTCGACCTCGCCTACCTCGAGCGACCGTGTCGGAAGCGCCTCCTATCCTGACGGGCGTGCCCCACCGACGCGGCGCAGAAGGGTGCGATCGATGGCAACGAAGCTCGGCAACATCACCTTCTACGCGGATGACCCGCCGGAACTCGCCCGGTTCTGGGCCGGAGTGTTCGGCTACCGCGCGCTCACGTGGAAGGAACCGCTCAAGAGCGAGCTGCTCGCGTCGGGGCTGACCGACGCAGATCTGGCCAGCCGCGCGGTCGTGGAGGATCCCGACGGCATCGGGCCGCGTCTGTTCTTCCACCATGCCTCCGAGCCGAAGTCCGGGCGCAACCGGCTCCACTTCGACATCAGTGCCACGCCGGGGCGCAGGCCGACCGCAGAGGAACTCGAGGCCGAGAAGGATCGTCTTCTCGGGCTCGGCGCGTCGGTCGTGCGGCTCATTGACCAGAGCTGGGGGCCGTGGCCGGAGCACTACTACCAGATGCGTGATCCGGAGGGCAACGAGTTCTGCCTGCAGTGAGCGCTCAGCCGGTGAGCTGCGCGCCGATCGCTGAGCGCACGGATGCCGGCACCGGCGTCGGCCGCCGGGTCCGCGGTCAGGCGAACGCGCCCACCCCCGTGATGTCGCGGCCGATGAGCAGGGCTTGCACCGACTCGGTGCCCTCGTACGTGTGGATCGCCTCGATATCGGCCATGTGCTGCATGACGCGGTTCTCCAGAAGGATGCCGTTGCCGCCGAGCAGGTCGCGGGCGATCGCCGCGACCCGGCGCGCGGCGCGGGTGTTGTGGTACTTCGCCAGCGACGCCTGCGTGGGCCGCAGCCGCCCGACCGTTTCCAGATCGGCCATGCGACGACAGAACAGCTGCATCGCCGTCAACTCGTCGAGCATCTGGGTGAGGCGCTCCTGGATCATCTGGAAGCGGACGAGGGGCTTGCCGAACTGGACCCGCTGCTGCGCGTACGACAGTGCGGCCTCATAGCAGGCGGTGGCATGTCCGAGGGCCGACCACGCGACACCCGAGCGGGTCGAGTACAGCACCGTCGAGGCATCCTTGAAGGAGTGCGTACCGGGCAGCACCGAATCCAGCGGGACCCGCAGGTCGGTCATCGTGATGTGCGCCTGGTGGATCGCCCGCAGGGACGCCTTGCCCAGGATCGGCCGGCCGTCGTATCCCGGCGTGTCCTGCGCGACGAGGAAGGCCCGCACCTTTCCGTCGTGGTCGGGGTCGGACGAGTCGGCCACGCGCGCCCAGACGACCGTGACCCCGCCGGAAGAGCCGTTGCCGATCCACTTCTTCGCACCGTTGAGAATCCACGAATCGCCGTCCCGCCGCGCCTCGGTCTCGAGCGAGACGGAATCGGATCCGTGGTCCGGCTCGGTCAGGGCGAATGCGGCGAGCACCTCTCCGCGGGCGATCGGCTCGAGCCAGTGCGACTTCTGCGTGTCACTGCCGAAGAGCGCGAGCGAGCGCAGCGCGAGCCCGCCCTGCACGGCGAGGATCGTGCCCAGGGAGCCGTCGCCGCGCGAGATCTCCATGTTCACCAGACCGGCCGCCAGCGGGGAGGAATGGCTGAGGCCTTCGTGCACGAGCCCGTCGGTGAACAGGTCGAGCTCGCCCATCCGCCGCGCCAGGTCGAGGTCGTACTCGCCGCGATCCCACAGCCCGTCCATTCGGGGAAGCACCTCCTCGACGAAAGCCCGGGCGCGGTCCCACACCGCACGGTCGGCGGCGGGGACGTCGTCGAAGACCGCGTAGTAGTCGGTGTCGAGCCGGTCCGAGACGTCGTAGCCGGCGATGCGCTCACCGGGGCGGGGAGTGTGGCTCATGCGAACAGGATACCGGTACTCAGTACCGCGAAGAATGGGACCCGATCCCAGGCGTGGGACGTGCACTCTCGCGAGCGGGGAGGTGCACTCTCGGGAGCGGGAGGTGCACTCTCGGGGGCGGGGGGGCGGGGGTGGGCGCGGCTCAGCGCGGGGACTCCAGGCGGCCGCGCAGCCGCCTCGTCAGCTCGGCGGGCGGCATCCGCCGGGGGAACACCGCCACCACGACGTCGTCAGGCGCAGAGCCGGATCCGTCCGGGTGCACCCCGTAGCGCCGGCGCACGTCATCCAGCGCGTTGCGCAGCACGCCGACACGCACGCGCGCGCCCCTGAGCAGCTGCCGCAGCACGTGATTGTGCACCGCCGCCACCAGAGCGGAGAAGCCCACCGCATCGAGCGGGTCCAGCCCGGGAATCGCTGCGCGCAGGTAGTCGTCGAAAAGGCGCTCGTATCGGAAGACCGTGACGATCTCGCGCTCGCGGAGCGCAGGAACCTGGCGCACCACCGTGTAGCGGCGGCGTGCCACGGCGGGCTCCGCGGCGAAATGGCGGAACACCCGCTCGGAGGCCTGGCAGACCGCGGCCCACGGGTCGTCGTGTCCTTCGCCCAGCCACTCGCGCAGTTCGTCCAGGAGGACTTCGTGATCGGCGAAGACCACGTCCTCCTTGCCGCCGAACTGCCGGAAGAACGTGCTGCGCGACACGCCTGCGGCGCGCGCGATCTGCTCGACGGAGGTCGCTTCGAATCCCTGGCGTTCGAACAGTTCCAACGCCGCCGCCACGACCGGCGTCCGCGCGGCCGACGGTGACGGAGTCTCGCTCATGTCGACCGAGCCTAGACCCCGCACTCCGCGGCGTGCGGCAGCCGCCGATCGGCTCGGGCGGCCGGGCGGCCGCGGTGTCAAGCCGGTAGACGACGACGCGGCGGGGGAGTTCACTGGGGCGATGACGTCCCTGTGGAAGGCCGACGGCGCCGTCGTCGCCGGAACACCGTTCGAGATCGGCCGGGAGCACGACGTGGTGGTCGTCGGCGCCGGGATCACCGGGCTGGCCACGGCGTTGATGCTCGCACGCGAGGGGCTGGATGTCGCGGTGCTGGAAGCGCGCGAGGTCGGCAATCTCGCGACCGGCGCCAACACCGGGAAGCTGTCGCTGCTGCAGGGGACGGTGCTCTCCACGATGCGCCGCCATCACCCGGCCGGGCTCGTCCGCGCCTACGTGGACGCCAACCGCGATGGCGCGGAGTGGCTCACCGGCTTCGCCGACGAGGCGGGCGTGTCGTACACCAGGCGCACCGCCTACTCCTACGCCCAGTCCGGTGACGGAACGGAATGCGTCGAGGCGGAGCTCGCAGCCGCGCACGAGGCGGGCCTGGACGTACGTCGCGTGCTGGCGGATCGGACCAGCCCGTTCCCGATGGTGGACGCCGTCGCGCTGGACGATCAGGTCGCGATCGACCCGCAGCAGGTCGCGCTGGCACTCGCCCGCGCGTTCGTCGGCGCCGGCGGCACCCTGCATACCGGCATCCGGGTCACACAGGTGCACGTCCTGCCGCGAGCGGTCGTGGAGACCACCGCCGGGTTCACCACCGCCGGTCAGGTCGTGCTGGCCACCGCTGCCCCGATCATGGAGCGGGGCTTCTACTTCGCCAAGACCCGCGGGCTGCGCTCTTACTGCGTCGCGTTCGACGTGGACGGTGAGATGCCCGAGGGCCTGTACCTCTCGGTGGACGGCCCGACCCGGTCGATCCGCTCCGTGACGGCGGAGGACGGTCCGGGTCAGCTCGCCCGGCTGATCGTGGGCGGCAACGGGCACCCGGTCGGCAGGGCCGAGTCCGAACGCGGTCATGTCGAGGACCTGATCCAGTGGACGCGCCGGCACTTCCCGGGTGCGCAGCCGCGGATGTCGTGGTCCGCGCAGGACTACCAGTCCCACGACCTGATGCCCTTCGTCGGAGCGATGCCCCGCGGACTCGGGCGTGTGCGGTTCGCGACCGGATTCGGCAAGTGGGGCCTGTCCAACGGGCCGGCCGCGGCGCTTCGGCTCACCGCCGAGATCACGCGCGTGCCGTGGCGCGAACGACCCGAGTGGATGACGACCATCGCCCGCAGGATGACCGTGCCCGCCGACCTCGGCCGCGGCGGCGTGGAGAACCTGCGCATCGGTTGGGAGGCCGCGTCGGGCTGGGTCGGCGCGCAGCGAACGCCCGTCCCGGTCGCCAAGCCGGCGGAGGGACAGGGCGTCGTGGCCAACCGCGGCGGCCACCCCGTGGCGGTGTCCACCGTCGACGGCACGACCCGTGCCGTCAGTGCGGTGTGCACCCACCTCGGCGGGGTGCTTTCCTGGAACGACCAGGAGTGCAGTTGGGACTGCCCCCTGCACGCATCCCGCTTCGCGCCGGACGGCACGCGGATAGAGGGCCCCGCCACCAGGGACCTTCCGCGCCTGGGCCGGTCGGGACCTTCCACCACGCGGTAGTACGCTTGTGGATTGGTCGATCTCTCTCGACATCAAGACGCTTTCGCGTCATCTCCCCTTTCATCCCAGCGGAGGCTTGCACTGTGGATCTGTACGAGTACCAGGCACGTGACCTTTTCGAGAAGTACGGCGTGCCGGTGCTCGCCGGCATCGTCGCAGACACCCCGGAGCAGGCGAAGGCGGCAGCCGAGAAGATCGGCGGCCTCGTCGTGGTCAAGGCTCAGGTGAAGACCGGCGGCCGCGGCAAGGCCGGTGGCGTGAAGGTCGCCAAGACCCCGGACGACGCGTTCGAGGCCGCCAAGGCGATCCTCGGCCTGGACATCAAGGGCCACGTCGTCAAGCGCGTCATGGTCGCGGCCGGCGCCCGGATCGACAAGGAGTACTACTTCTCGGTGCTGCTGGATCGCGCCAACCGCGCGTACCTGTCGCTGGCCAGCGTCGAGGGCGGCATGGAGATCGAGGAGCTCGCGGTCGAGCGCCCCGAAGCCCTGGCCCGCGTGGAGGTCAACCCGCTGACCGGCATCGACAAGCAGAAGGCGGTCGAGATCGCCGAGGCGGCCGGCTTCGCCCCCGAGCTGGTCGACAAGGTCAGCGACGTGTTCGTTCAGCTGTACTCGGTCTACAAGGGCGAGGACGCGACGCTGGTCGAGGTCAACCCGCTGGTGCTGACCGAGGAGGGCGACATCGTCGCCCTGGACGGCAAGGTCACCCTCGATGAGAACGCCGACTTCCGTCACGCCGGGCACGCGCTGCTCGAAGACAAGGATGCTGCCGACCCCCTCGAGGCGAAGGCCAAGGAGAACGACCTGAACTACGTCAAGCTCGACGGGCAGGTCGGCGTGATCGGCAATGGCGCGGGCCTGGTGATGTCGACGCTGGATGTCGTCGCCTATGCGGGCGAGAACCACGGCGGCGTGAAGCCGGCGAACTTCCTGGACATCGGCGGCGGCGCCTCGGCCGAGGTCATGGCCGCGGGCCTGGACGTCATCCTGGGCGACCCGCAGGTCAAGAGCGTCTTCGTGAACGTCTTCGGCGGCATCACGTCCTGCGACGCCGTCGCGAAGGGCATCGTCGGCGCGCTGGCCGAGCTGGGGGCGACGGCGACCAAGCCGCTGGTCGTCCGCCTCGACGGCAACAAGGTGGAGGAGGGCCGCGCGATCCTGCGCGATGCCAACCACCCCCTCGTCACCCTGGCGGACACCATGGACGAAGGCGCCGACAAGGCCGCCGAGCTGGCCAACGCCTGATCGCCCGCGAGAAAACAAGGATTCAAGAGATATGTCGATCTTCCTCAACAAGGACTCCAAGGTCATCGTCCAGGGCATCACCGGCGGCGAAGGCACCAAGCACACGGCACTCATGCTGAAGGCCGGCACTCAGGTCGTCGGCGGCGTGAACGCCCGCAAGGCCGGCACCACAGTGCTGCACCACGACGCGGACGGCAACCCGGTCGAGCTGCCGGTCTTCGCCACGGTGGCCGAGGCCATCGAGAAGACCGGTGCCGACGTGTCGATCGCGTTCGTGCCCCCCGCGTTCACGAAGAACGCGATGGTCGAGGCCATCGACGCCGACATCCCGCTGCTGGTCGTCATCACCGAGGGCGTCCCCGTCGGCGACACCGCCGAGGCCTGGGCGTACGCGCAGTCCAAGGGCAACACCACCCGCATCATCGGGCCGAACTGCCCCGGCATCATCACGCCGGGCGAGTCGCTGGTCGGCATCACGCCGGCCAACATCGCCGGGAAGGGCCCGATCGGACTCGTCTCGAAATCCGGCACCCTGACCTACCAGATGATGTACGAGCTGCGCGAGATCGGCTTCTCCACCGCGATCGGCATCGGTGGCGACCCGGTCATCGGCACGACGCACATCGACGCGCTCGCGGCGTTCGAAGCCGACCCCGAGACCAAGGCGATCGTCATGATCGGCGAGATCGGCGGCGACGCCGAAGAGCGGGCGGCGGACTACATCAAGGCCAACGTCACCAAGCCGGTCGTCGGCTACGTCGCCGGCTTCACCGCCCCCGAGGGCAAGACGATGGGCCACGCCGGCGCCATCGTCTCCGGCTCCGCGGGCACGGCGCAGGCCAAGAAGGAGGCCCTCGAGGCCGCCGGGGTCAAGGTCGGCAAGACGCCGTCCGAGACCGCGGACCTGATGCGGGAGACCTTGGGTGCTCTCTCGCGTCCCGCGGGGGGGGGGTCGGGTCGCGGCGGCTCCCGCCCCCCTTCCGCATTCCCGCTGCACTGCCGTGTCGCCGCCGGATACGGTGGACAGATGCCACTCACCGGACAGTACAAGCCCAGCACATCGGAATGGGCGCGCAACCAGGCCGAACGCTACGAGGCCTCCAACGGGGCCGAGGCGAACCTCCTGCGCGGGGTGCCGATCATCGTCCTGACGACCGTCGGAGCCAAGTCGGGAGGACTGCGCAAGACCGCTCTGATGCGCGTCGAGCACGACGGGCGGTACGCGGTGGTCGCCTCCAAGGGCGGCGATCCGGACGAGCCCAAATGGGCCGGCAACATGCGCGCGAACCCGCACGTGGAACTGCAGGACGGCGCGGTCAAACGCGACTACCGGGCGCGAGAGCTGTCCGGGCCCGAGCGGACCGAGTGGTGGGGGTACGCCACCGCGGTCTGGCCGGCGTACGACGACTACCAGAAGCGCACGGACCGGCAGATCGCCGTCTTCGTGCTCGAGCCGATCGCGCCCTGACGGCGATGCCCCCGGCGGGGGTCAACCCGCCCGGGGGCATCTGCACAAGTCCGTGCGAAGCGGTCAGCCCGCCAGCAGCATCTCCACCGGTCCGCGCGCGAAGTACAGCGCGAAGCCTGCGGCGACGACCCACAGCAGAGGGCTGATCTCGCGCGCCTTTCCGGCAAGGGAGCGGACCAGCACCCACGAGATGAAGCCGGCGCCGATGCCGTTGGCGATCGAGTACGTCAGCGGCATCACGGTGACGCTGAGGAACACCGGCAGCAGGATCGAGAAGTCCGAGAAGTCGATGTCCTTGATCTGCGCCATCATCATCGCCCCGACGATCACCAGTGCCGCCGCGGCGACCTCGGTGGGGACGATGGATGCCAGCGGAGTGAAGAACATGGCGACCAGGAACAGCAGGCCGGTCACCACGTTCGCGAACCCGGTGCGTGCGCCCTCGCCGATGCCGGCTCCGGACTCGATGAACACGGTGTTGGAAGAACTGGACGTCAGGCCGCCGGCGACCGCCCCGATGCCCTCCACGATCAGCGCGGACTTGATCCGCGGGAAGTCGCCCTTGGCGTCGGCCAGGCGGGCCTCCTTGGACAGGCCGGTCATCGTGCCCATCGCGTCGAAGAAGTTGGTGAAGACGAGGGTGAACACCAGCATCAGCGCGGCGAGGACCCCGATGCGCTCGAACGAGCCGAAGGACACCTGACCGAGCAGCGACAGGTCAGGGACGCTGACCAGCGACGCGGGAAGCTCGGGGACCGAAAGACCCCAGCCGCCCGGGTTCATCGTGCCGTCGTCCGCGAAGCGCGGTCCGAGGTTCCAGATGGCCTCGACGATCACCGCGACGACACTGCCGGTGACCAGTCCGATCAGGATGCCGCCCTTGACCTTGCGGGCGACCAGGATGCCGGTGAGCAGGAGGGTGAAGACGAAGATGAGCGTCGGAACCGTGCCGATCGAGCCTTCCACGCCGAGGCCGACCGGAGGGGAGGATGCACCGGTCGCGGTGACGAAGCCGGCATCGACGAATCCGATGAACGCGATGAACAGGCCGATGCCGACGGTGATCGCGATCTTCAGCTGCATGGGGACCGCGTTGAAGATCATGCGCCGCAGGCCGGTGGCGGCCAGCAGCACGATGATGAGCCCGTTGATGACGACCAGGCCCATCGCCTCGGCCCATGTCACCTGCCCGACGACCGACACGGCGAGGAAGGAGTTGATGCCCAGCCCGGCCGCGAACGCGAACGGCAGGCGGGTGACCAGCCCGAAGAGGACCGTCATGAGACCGGCGGTGAGCGCGGTCGCGGCGGCCACCTGGGTGAAGCCGAGGGTGTCGCCGGCGACGTCCGTGCCGCTGGAGAGGATGATCGGGTTCAGGATCACGATGTAGGCCATCGTCACGAACGTGACCAGGCCGCCGCGGATCTCGGCGGAGAGCGTGGAGCCGCGTTTGCTGATCTCGAAGAAGCGATCGAAGGCGTTGCGCGGCGTGCGCGTCTCGACCGCCTCGGTCGCCTCGGTGCTCTCGGGCGGGGACGTGGGTACTGTGCTCATGAATGACCTCCGACGAAGACGCTATCGGAATGGATGCCGCTCCTCTGACCGCCGGCTCAGCGCGGGGTCCGCGGGCCGGCCGGAGGTGCCGCCGATGTCGAGGTGAGCGAGGCGTGCGTGTGCGCCGGGATCGCCGCGCCTGTCGAACTAGGGTCGATGACGCATGCATCGCCTGATCGTCCTTCTTCTCGCCGCCGTCGACGCCGCCATCGCGGCGGCGGTCGGTATCGCGGCGACCCTTGCCCCGCTCACCGTGCTGTGGGTGCTGGGCATGGGCGGGACGGCGGAGTGGGGGACGCTCTGGCCGGCCGGCGCCGCCGTCTGGCAGCTGGGGCATCTCGTTCCCCTGCACGTCACGCTGCCCGGCGATTACCTGGCGGTGGCCGGAATCGATCCGACGGCAGCATCCTTCGTCCTCTCGCTGGCCCCGCTCGCGTTCGCCGTGTTCACCGCGATCTTCGCGGCACGCTCGGGCGTGCGCGCCTCCCAGGCGGACGCGTGGGTGACCGGCGTGATCACCGGCGCTGTCGTGTTCACCGCGCTGGCCGGGGTGATCGCCCTGACCTCGGGCACCGCGATCGCGGACGTCGAGCTGTGGCAGGCGATCCTGATGCCTGCCCTGGTGTACGCCGTGCCGCTGTGCGCGGGAGCCGTCGTGACCGAATGGCGCGAGGCCGGCAGCGGGGTGATCGCCCGGGTGCGCGACCGCGTCGAGGCCGCGCCGCACGGGTGGGCGGATGTCGTCGGTCTCACCGCGCGCGGCACGGCCGTGGTGCTCGCCGGGTTGATCGGGCTGGGCGCGCTCGCTTTCGCCGTCGCGTTGCTGCTGCGCGGCGGCGAGGTGATCGCGCTGTTCGAAGCGGCTCACGTGGACACGCTCGGCGCCGTGATCGTCACGCTCACGCAGCTGGCCTACCTGCCCACGCTCGCGATCTGGGGCATGTCCTTCGTCGCGGGGCCGGGTTTCGCGGTGGGCGTGGACACGGCGGTCTCGCCGGCCGGAACCCAGCTCGGCGTGATCCCCGGCATCCCCGTGCTGGGTGCGCTCCCCGAATCGACCACACCGTGGCTGCTGCTGCTCGCGCTCCTTCCGATCGGGCTCGGGGCGCTGTCCGGCTGGATCGTGCGCTCGCGCCTGGCCGCACCGACCCTGGCAGAGCCGGCCGCGGCGGGGCGGGATGCCGCATCCGACGTCACCCGCAGCCCGGCGCTGAGCGCACTGCTGGCGGGTTCGGATGCGCACCGCTCCTTCGCGGCATCCCCGTCTCCGGAGGTCAGCGGGCCGGCGGGTGGAGCCTCGGACGACGCAGCGGACGACCCGATCGGCGCGCGCCTGGTGATCGCCCTCGGCATCGCTGTGCTGTCCGGTGCTGGAGCGGCGCTGCTCTGCCTGCTGGCCTCCGGCTCGATCGGCCCGGCGCGCCTGGCCGAGGTGGGGCCGCAGCCGGGTCCGGTGGCTCTGGCCGTGGGCGCAGAGGTGCTGGTCGGAGCGGCCATCCTGCTGCTGTCGCCGCGTCGCCGCAGCAGGGCGGGCCGCAGCGACCGGGACCGGGACGGTGCAGAGCCCGCGGCGAAGCCTGCGGGGGAGCCCGCATCCGAGGCGTTCGCATGGTCGCCCTCGAGCGCACCGACCGAGCCGGTGGAGTTGCCGGGCGCCTGGACACCCGTCGCCCACGGGATACGGTCCGCCTCCGACGACGCCGCACGGGAGCCGGACGCCGCACCGGAGCCGGAGCGCGAGCCTGCACCCGCGACCGGGTCCGACGACCCGGACGATACCCCGACCGTCGATCTGGGGCCCCGCAGGCCGAAGCCACTGCCGCCGATAGACTAGGCGCGTGCTCACGGTCGCCGTCCTCATTTCGGGCGCGGGATCCAATCTTCGGGCCCTGCTCGATGAGGCGGCTGAAGCGGATTTCCCCGCGCGCGTCGTCGTCGTCGGAGCGGACCGCGAGGCAGCGGGGTTCGCGCATGCCGAGGAGTACGGCATCCCCACGATGCTCGTGCCGTGGCGCCAGTTCGACTCGCGGGAGGAGTGGGGTGCCGAGCTGGGCCGCCAGCTGGAGGTGTGGAGCCCCGACCTGGTCGTGCTGAGCGGACTGATGCGGCTGCTGCCTGCGTCTCTCGTCGAGGCGTGGAGCCCGCGGATCATCAACACGCACCCGGCCTATCTCCCCGAGTTCCCCGGTCCCCACGGTGTGCGCGACGCGCTGGCCGCCGGTGTGGCCCAGACCGGTGCGAGCGTCATCATCGTCGACAACGGTGTCGACAGCGGTCCGATCCTCGCGCAGGAGCGGGTCCCCGTCCTCCCCGGGGACGACGAGCACTCCCTGCACGAACGCATCAAGCCCGTCGAGCGCCGGCTGCTGATCGACGTCATCCGCCGCATCGCGACGGGCGACCTCGATCTGGCCGCCGCCCGTTGACCCCCATCCCCTGATCCCCACCCGAGGAGCACCCATGGCCGGCCCCAGCCACGACCCGTCCCTGTACCGCGACCGCGACCTCGTTCCGGTTCGCCGGGCGCTGGTCTCGGTCAGCGACAAGACCCACCTGCTGACGCTGGCGGAGGCGCTGGCCGGCGCCGGGATCGAGATCGTCTCGACCGGCTCCACCGCGGCCACCATCCGCGGTGCCGGCTACCCGGTGACCGACGTCGCCGCGGTCACCGGCTTTCCGGAGTCGCTGGACGGCCGCGTCAAGACCCTGCACCCGGGCGTGCACGCCGGGCTCCTGGCGGACCTGCGTCTCGAGGATCACGAGCGCCAGCTGGACGAACTCGGCATCGCGGCCTTCGAGCTGGTCGTGGTGAACCTGTACCCGTTCGTGGAGACCGTCGCCTCCGGCGCCGAAGGCGACGCGGTCGTCGAGCAGATCGACATCGGCGGACCGGCCATGGTGCGCGCCTCGGCGAAGAACTACGCCAACGTCGCCATCGTCGTCTCGCCCGAGTCCTACCCCGGCGTCATCGAGGCGATCGCCGCCGGCGGCACCAGCCTGGCCCAGCGCCGCGCCCTCGCCGCGCGCGCCTTCGCGCACACCGCCGCCTACGACCGCGCCGTCGCCCAGTGGTTCGCCGAGGAGACGCTCTCCGACGCGGACCTGCCTCAGCACCTCACGATCAAGGCCGAGCGGTTGGAGACGCTGCGGTACGGCGAGAACTCGCACCAGCGTGCCGCGATCTACTCGCGGGTCGGCGGCCATGGCATCGCCCAGGCCACCCAGCTGCAGGGCAAGGGCATGTCGTACAACAACTACATCGACGCGGATGCCGCGCTGCGGGCCGCGTTCGACATGGTGCTGCCGGCCGTGGCGATCATCAAGCACGCCAACCCCTGCGGGATCGCGGTCAGCGCGCCCAACGCGCTGGATGCCATCGCCAGCGCGCACCTGCGCGCACACGAGTGCGACCCCGTCTCCGCGTTCGGCGGGGTGATCGCGGCGAACCGGCGCGTGACGCTGAAGATGGCCGAGAACATGAGGGACATCTTCACCGAGGTCATCGTGGCCCCGGACTTCGAGCCCGAGGCGCTGGAGGTCTTCGCGCTGAAGAAGAACCTCCGCGTGCTGCGTCTTCCTGTCGACTGGCAGCAGGAGCGGATGGATGTCCGGCTCGTCTCCGGCGGTCTGCTGCTGCAGGACGCCGACCGCTTCCCCGACGACATCGAGTCGGTCGCCAAGGACTGGCAGCTCGTCTCGGGCGAGCGCCCGAGCGAGGAGGAGATGACCAACTTCATCTTCGCCTGGAAGGCCTGCCGCGCGGTCAAGTCCAACGCCATCGTGCTCGCGAAGGGCTCGGCGACGGTCGGCATCGGAATGGGCCAGGTCAACCGCGTCGACTCCTGCCGACTCGCCGTCGAGCGGGCCGGCGCACGCGCGGCCGGCTCGGTCGCGGCATCCGATGCGTTCTTCCCGTTCGCCGACGGACCTGCGGTCCTCATCGACGCCGGAATCGGCGGAATCGTCCAGCCGGGAGGATCTGTGCGCGACGACGAGGTGATCGACGCCGCCCGGGAAGCCGGCATCCCCATGTTCTTCACCGGCGAGCGCCACTTCTTCCACTGACGCCCGCAATCCCACCCGCACCGCCCGCCCGCGAGACCGGATAGGCACCGCGAGACCGAGGCGGCGCCCCCGGTCTCGTGGCATCCCTCCGCTCTCGCGGTCAATGGGGGGCGGGGCGGCCGTACTCCTCGAGCCAGCGCAGCCACACCTCGCTGAGCGTCGGATACGACGGGACCGCGTGCCAGAGCCGTTCGATCGGCACCTCGCCGACGATCGCCACGGTCGCGGAGTGCAGCAGCTCGGCGACGTTCGCGCCGGCGAAGGTGGCCCCGATCAGCACGCCGCGGTCCTCGTCGACGATGGCACGCGCCATCCCCTGGTAGGCGTCCGCATAGGTGCTCGCCCCCGCGATCCAGGACAGGTCGTAGTCGAGCACGCGGATGCGCCGTCCGGCCGCACGGGCGGCCGCCTCGGTGAGCCCGACCGAGGCGACCTCGGGGTCGGTGAAGGTGACCTGCGGGATGTGGTCGTGATCGGCGGTGGCCACGTGTGCGCCCCACGGGGCGTCGGCCACGGGGTGACCCTTCGCGCGGGCCGCGATCACGTCACCGGCGGCACGCGCCTGGTACTTGCCCTGGTGGGTCAGCAGCGCGCGATGGTTCACGTCGCCCACCGCGTACAGCCAGTCGGTGCCCTTCACCAGCAGCGTGTCATCGACGCTCAGCCACGCGCCCGGCGAGAAGCCGATGCTCTCCAGGCCGAGATCCGTGGTGCGCGGCGTGCGCCCGACGGCGACGAGCACCTGCTCGGCGACGACACGTCCGCCGTCGGACAGTGCCAGCACGGCGTTGCGGTCGGTGCGGTGCGCCGCGGTGACCTCGACGCCGGTGCGGAGGGAGACGCCCAGCCGGGCGAGCGAGGCGGCGACCAGGTCGCCGGCGAACGGCTCCATGCTCGACAGCAGCCGCGACCGGACGATCAGGGTCACCGTGGTGCCGAAGCCGGCGTACGCCGTCGCCATCTCCGCGCCCACCACCCCGCCCCCGAGGATGGCCAGCGACGCGGGGATCGTCTGTGCGCTGGTGGCATCGCGGCTGGTCCACGGTTCGATCTCGCGCAGACCCGGGATGTCCGGCAGCAGGGGTGCCGATCCGGTGGCGACGGCGACGGCGTGGCGGGCGACCAGGTCGGTCACGGTGCCGTCTGCGGCGGTCACCCGGACGCGTTTGACGCCGGTGAACTCGGCGTGACCGCGCAGGAGATCGATGCCGGCGCCGTCCAGCCAGCTCACCTGCGACGCGTCATCCCAGTCGTGGGTGATGCGGTTGCGGCGCCGCAGCACACCCGCGACGTCCACCTCGCCGGTGACCGCCTGCGTCGCCCCGTCGACATCCCGCGCGGCGCGCAGCGCCGCCGCACTGCGCAGCAGCGCCTTGGAGGGCATGCATGCCCAGTAGGAGCATTCGCCGCCGACCAGTTCCGCCTCGACGATGACGGTCGACATACCGCCCTGGACCGCGCGATCGGCGACGTTCTCGCCCACCGCGCCCGCCCCGATCACGATGACGTCGTACTCACGCGCGCTCATCTGCTCACGCTAGCGCCCCAGGCCCGGACCGGGTCGGGATCCGTTCCGAGCACAGACGTCAGGGCCGCACCGCCATGTCCGATTTCCGCCAGTCCGGGGCTGCTGAGCGTGGCATTGTGGAACACGTGACCAGTCCCATGACCACCGCCGCCGGGCGGATGAGGCCCCTGTCGTTCGACGAGCGGTACGGCGCGATCCAGTCGCGGGACCCCCGCTTCGACGGGCAGTTCGTGACGGCGGTGCGCTCGACCGGCATCTACTGCCGACCGAGCTGCCCCGCCCGCACGCCCAAGCCGGCCAACGTCTCCTTCTTCGCCACCAGCGCGGCCGCGCACGAAGCCGGCTATCGGGCGTGCAAGCGCTGCCTGCCCGAGGCGGCGCCGGGGTCCCCGGAATGGGATCTGCGCGGGGACACCACCGCCCGCGCCATGCGGCTGATCGCGGACGGCGTGATCGAGCGCGAGGGCGTCCCCGGGCTGGCCGACCGCCTCGGGTATTCGCCGCGCCACCTCACCCGCCTGCTGACCGCCGAGCTCGGTGCCGGACCGCTCGCTCTGAGTCGGGCACATCGCGCGCACACCGCGCGGATGCTGCTGGTGGGCACCGACCTGCCCGTCGCCGTTGTCGCCTTCTCCGCCGGCTTCACCAGTGTCCGGCAGTTCAACGAGACGGTGCGCGAGGTGTTCGGGATGCCGCCGCTGGAGCTGCGGGCGCGCCGCCGTCGCGACAGCGGCGCGGAATCACTCGACGGTGTCATCGACCTCGTCCTGCCGCACCGTGGCCCGTTCGACGCGGCGGGTCTGTTCGCGTGGATGAGCGCGCGAGCCGTGAGCGGAGTCGAGACGGCGACCCCCGCCTCGTTCGCGCGGACGCTGCGGCTGCCCGGGGGGCCGGCGTGGTTCGAGCTGCGCGTCGACTCCGCGGGGCGCGTGCGCCTGCGGGCACGCCTGACCCAGCCGGGTGATCTGTCGACGCTGGTCACGCGCGCCCGTCGCCTGTTCGACCTGGACGCGGACCCGATCGCGATCGACGCGGCGTTGTCGCGGCATCCCGAACTCACCCCGCTCGTCGCGCGCGTACCCGGCATCCGTGTGCCCGGCTCCGCCGACCCGCACGAGATGCTCATCCGAGCGATGGTCGGCCAGCAGATCACGGTGTCGGCGGCGCGGACCGCGCTGACCGCGCTGGCCGACGCCCTCGGGGAGCCGGTGGCCATCGGCGGCAGCGGGGGAGAGGCGCGCCTGTTCCCCACGATGGCCGCGATCGCCGAGCACGGGCACGAGGTCCTGCGCGGGCCGGCCGCACGCATCCGCGCGCTGGTCAGCGCTGCCGCCGCCCTCGCCGACGGCTCCCTCCAGCTCGGACCGGGCGATGCGGCCGCCGACCAGCGTGCGGCCCTGCTCGCCCTGCCCGGCGTGGGACCGTGGACGGCCGACTACGTCCGGATGCGCGTACTCGGCGACACCGATGTGTTCCTGCCCGGCGACGTCGCGGTGCGCACCGGCGCAGCTGCGGTCGGGCTGCCGGCCGATGCCCGCGCCCTGCAGGCGTGGGCCGCGCGGACGGCCCCGTGGCGCAGCTACTTCACCGCGCACCTGTGGCGCGCCGTCCCGCCCCGGGTGGCGCGCCGCCGCGGCGCCACCCCCGGCGCAGATCCGGCGGAGACGTCGGATGCGCGCCGCCCCGGCGCGCGGGCGCCGGATCCCGCCCACCCGCATACACCCGGACCACCGCTGCCGAGCACCGAGGAGGACGCGACATGACCGCCAGCATCCAGACCATCGACACCCCGGACGGGGCGTTCACGCTCGTCGCCGACGGAAAGGGCCGCGTCCTGGCCTCGGGCTGGACCGCCGATCCGGCCGCGACGCTCGCCCGGATCCATCCCCGCCTGCGACCGGACACCGTGCGCGAGGCGGAGACGGATGCTGCGGCATCCGCTCTGGCGTACTACGCCGGCGATCTGACGGCGATCGACGGCGTCCCGGTCGCCCAGGAGGGCACCGTGATGCAGGCCGCGGGATGGCGGGCGCTGCGGGCCATTCCACCGGGGCGCCCGCTGTCGTATGCGGAGTTCGCCGTCGCGCTCGGGCAGCCCAGCGCCGTGCGGGCCGCGGCATCCATCTGCGCCCGCAACGCGCCCGCGCTGTTCGTGCCGTGCCACCGCGTGCTGCGCTCGGACGGGTCGCTCGGCGGGTTCGCGTGGGGCCTGGATGTGAAGCGGGGGCTGCTGGCCCGCGAAGCCGCCGCCTGACCCCCGGCCGGTCGGTGGTGTCCCACTTGCGCATGCGACACGCCGGGCGGGGGATGCCGAAGCGGGACACGGATGACAGGAGCGGGGCGGTTGTGCCGGGCGAGGCGCGGGGATAGGCTGGAGGGCTGTCGCCGCGCCCTCGCGCGTCAGCCGAAGGAGGATGTCATGAACACGATCGCCATCGCCGTCACGCCGATCGCTGCCATCGTCCTCCGCGACCCGAACGGAACCGCCGGGCTCTTCGGCTGACCGCACTCGGGACTGAACCGAGCACGCACAGGCCGCGCCACCGCGCGTTCCGTTCGACAGGCGTCAGCGCTGTCGCCGCTGTTCCGGGCGCCCTCTTGCCAACCCCTTCTCCACTTCGTGCGACTCCCACAAGGATCATGACCTCCACCCCCTCACCACACGACGGCCGCCTCTCCACCCCGAGGGCGCTGCTGCGTCTGCTCCCGTTCGCCAAGCCCGTGCTGGGCAGGCTCAGCCTCGGCGCGCTCAGCGCGTTGATCGCGAGCCTGCTCGCGCTGAGCATCCCGCTCGTGCTGGAGGTGATCGTGCGCGGGCCGATCGCGTCCGGCGACGCCGGCCAGATCGCGTGGGGGGCGGCCGCGATCCTGGTGCTCGGGCTGCTCGAGGCGGTCATGGTCTGGTTGCGCCGCTGGTTCGTCCTCGGTCCGGCCACGAAAGTCGAGTACGACCTGCGCCGGGGCTTCTACGCGCGCCTGCAGCGACTCCCGGTGTCCTTCCACGATCGCTGGCAGTCGGGTCAGCTGCTCAGCCGCATGATGCAGGACATCAGCATGCTGCGCCGCTGGATGGCGTTCGGCCTGCTCCTGCTGGTGGTCAACGTGCTGACGATCCTGGTGGGCACGGTGCTGCTGTTCCGGTGGCACTGGCTGCTCGGCACGATCTTCCTGGTCTGCTCACTGCCGCTGTGGTACACCGGCTACCGCTTCGAGAAGACCTACGGCACACTCGCGCGGCAGAGTCAGGATCAGGCCGGCGACCTGGCCACCTCGGTCGAGGAGAGCGTGCACGGCATCCGCGTCCTGAAGGCCTTCGGACGCGGCAAGCACGCGCTGCAGAAGTTCGCCAAGCAGGCCGAGACCCTCCGCCAGACCGAGCTGAACAAGGCCCGTGCGGTCGGGATCATCTGGTTCTGGCTGGTCCTGCTGCCCGACCTCGCCTTCGCGCTGTGCCTCGGCGCGGGAATCTACCTGGTCCAGCTGGGCCAGTTCACCCTGCCCGAGCTGATCGCGTTCTTCGCGATGGCGACCGTGCTGCGGTGGCCCATGGAGTCCATCGGATTCCTGTTCTCGTTCACGCTGGACGCGCGCACCGCCACCGACCGGATCTTCGAGGTCCTGGACGAGCAGAACACCATCACCGACCCGGCGACGCCGCTCACGATCGCGCACCCGCGCGGGGAGCTCGCCTTCGAAGGCGTGCATTTCCGGTATCAGGATGCCGCGGCATCCGAACGGGATCTCATCGACGGCATCGACCTCGTGCTGCAGCCAGGAGAGACGATGGCACTGGTCGGGCTGACCGGTTCGGGCAAGACGACGCTGACCACCCTGCCGTCCCGCCTGTACGACGTGACCGGCGGCCGGGTCACCCTCGACGGTGTGGACGTGCGCGATCTCACTCTGCGTGAGCTGCGCCGGCATGTGGGCATGGCGTTCGAGGACGCGACGCTGTTCTCGCAGACGGTGCGGGACAACGTGCTGCTCGGCCGGGAGGATCTGACCCCCGGCAGTGCGGAGGCGGAGGCCGTGCTGCGCGAGGCGCTCGCGGTCGCCCAGGCGGGCTTCGTGGACGACCTTCCGTTCGGCGTGGACACCGTCATCGGCGAGGAGGGACTGAGCCTGTCAGGTGGTCAGCGGCAGCGCCTGGCGCTTGCGCGCGCGGTCGCCGCGCGTCCGGCCGTCCTCGTGCTCGATGACCCGCTCTCGGCCCTGGACGTGGACACCGAGGCGCTGGTCGAGGACGCGCTGCGCGAGGTGCTGCACAGCACCACGGCGCTCGTCGTCGCGCACCGTCCCTCGACGGTCATGCTCGCCGATCGCGTCGCCCTGCTGGAGTCCGGCCGCATCACCGCCGTCGGTCGCCACAGCGACCTGCTGCGCGAGAGCGAGCACTACCGGCACGTCATCTCCAGCCTGGAGAACGAACAAGCGCGTACCCGCGAAACGGAGGTGAACCTGTGAGCACGGCAACAGTCGAAGGAACCAGCGGCGAAGACCGCTCGGACTACACGCGCGAAGAGAGCCGCACGATCCGGCGCCGCTCGCTGCGCCTCCTGGGCTCGCTCGTCTCGCCGCTGAAATGGCAGCTGGTGCTGGCCGCGGCCGTGCTGATCGTCTCCACGGCGCTGCGGGTGGCCGGTCCGGCACTGATCGCATACGGCCTGAACACGGCGCTGCCGGCGGTCATCGACCGGATGGATTGGATGCCGACCATCGGCGTGGTGGTCGTGTATCTGGTCACCGCGCTGGGCGGCGCCGGCCTGATCGGATGGTACGTCGTCGTGACGGCGCGCCTGACGCAGGCGATCATGTTCGATCTGCGCAAGCGCATCTTCCTGCACACCCAGCGGCTGAGCCTGGAATTCCACGAGTCGTACACGTCGGGACGCATCATCTCGCGGCAGACCAGCGACCTGGACACCATCCGGGAATTGCTGGACGGCGGCCTGAACGAGCTGGTCTCCGGCATCCTCTACGGCGGCTTCACGCTGATCGCGCTCCTGCTGCTGGACTGGCAGTCGGGCGTGATCCTCATCGTCATGGGGCTGCCGCTGTTCCTGCTGATGCGGTGGTTCTACATGCGCTCGCAGCGGGTCTACCGGGAGTCGCGCGTGATCAGCGCCAAGGTCATCGTGAAGTTCGTCGAGACGATGACCGGCATCCGTGCGGTCAAGGCGTTCCGCAAGGAGGCGCGAAACGACGACGAGTTCGGCGAGCTGGCCAGCGACTACCGCGACGTCAACATGGCCTCGATCCGCCTCTTCGGCACCTTCGAGCCCGGGCTGATGGCGGTTGCGTCGGTGTCGCTGGCGCTCGTGGTGTTCTGGGGCGGCGTGCGCATTGAGCCGGGCGTGTACGAGATCGGCACGCTCATCGCGGCGGTGCTGTACGTGCGCAACTTCTTCGCTCCGCTGCAGGAGGTCGCCTTCTTCCTGAACTCCTACCAGTCCGCGACGGCGGCGCTGGAGAAAGTGTCGGGTGTCCTGGAGGAGGAGCCCACCGTTCCCGATCCGGTCCAGCCGGTCGATCTGTGGGAGGCGCGCGGGCACATCCACTTCGACCGCGTGCGCTTCGGCTACGGCGGCGGGAAGACGATCCTGCCGGATTTCACCCTCGACATCCCGGCGGGTCAGACCGTCGCGCTGGTCGGCACGACCGGTGCCGGCAAGTCGACCCTCGCCAAGCTCGTTTCGCGTTTCTACGACCCGACCCGGGGCCGCGTGACCCTGGACGGCATCGACCTGCGTCAGCTGCATCCCAAGGACCTGCGCCGCGCCATCGTCATGGTGACGCAGGAGGCGTACCTGTTCAGCGGGACGGTGGCCGACAACATCGCATTCGGCAAGCCCGACGCGACCATGGACGAGATCCGTGCAGCCGCGCGTGCGGTCGGAGCCGAGGCGTTCATCGAGGCTCTCCCGGACGGCTACGACACGGACGTCAACAAGCGCGGCGGACGCGTGTCGGCCGGTCAGCGTCAGCTCATCTCGTTCGCGCGGGCGTTCCTGGCCAACCCCGCCGTGCTGATCCTCGACGAAGCGACCGCGTCGCTGGACATGCCCTCGGAGCGTCAGATCCAGGACGCGTTGCAGACGCTCCTGGCCGACCGGACCGCGATCATCATCGCGCACCGTCTGTCGACCGTGGCGATCGCCGATCGCGTGCTGGTCATGGAGAACGGCGAGATCATCGAGGACGACACCCCGGCGACCCTGATCGCGGGCGCCGGCAAGTTCTCGCAGCTGCACGCCGCATGGCGGGAGTCGCTGGTCTGACCACGCCGTCGGGGTTTTCCGGGACGGAATCCGCTGGCGCGTTTTTCGCGTCTGACCAGGAAATGCTTTTCGCCGGGAAGTGGGCTATGGTCTCCGGGAACACGCCAGCTCACCGAAGGGAAGCGAGTCCAGATGGCCAACAAGCCCCCCAGCGCGACGAACAAGAAGGCTCCGCAGCAGACTCTCAAGGAGAAGCGCGCCGCCAAGCGCGAGAAGACCCAGGAGACGAACGTCTTCAAGCCCCGCAAGGGCGCGTAATCCTCGATGCCACGGGCGGCTCGCCGGACTTCGGTCCAGCGGGCCGCCCGTCCGTCTGTCCGGCGTCGGCGCCGCGCAGGTGCTGCGCGGCCGCAGCGGCGCGGCCGCAGCTGCGCGCGGAAGAGGAGATCCGCACCCGATTCGGACGCCCGCGCGTCCCCGCCCCGAATCCGCTGCCGGCATCCGAATCCGGGAAGCGGCAAAGCGGGTCACCTGCGGTGCGCGCCGGCGGCGACGGCCCGGGCGACTGCCCGCTCGACGGCCGGCCACTCGTGAATGACCTGCGCGTAGGTGAACCGCAGGACCGTATAGCCCCGCAGCACCAGCTCCCGATCATGGGCGACGTCCCTCCCGCGATCGGCGGCCGACGAGTGGAACGCGAATCCATCGATCTGCACCACCAGTCGCTCCCCGATGAGCACGTCCACCCGTCTGCCCGCCAGCACGATCTGCTGCCGGATCGGAATCCCCCACGGCCTCAGGCGCACCACGAACAGCGTCTCGAGCGCGGAACCGGAAAGCCCCGTGACCGCCGCCGCGCACTCCCGCGCGGCCCTGGCGGTCCACTGCACCCGCTGCAGGCTCTCTGCCGACAGCCGCTCGATCCTCGCCGCTGACTCCCAGACGGCGAGGGCAGGTTCCCTGGGCAGGCATCGCGCGACGTGGGTTCAGCGCATCCTCGACCGACTCGACCAGGACTCGCGGGGAGGTCGGCACGATCGGCCGGTCCCAATGCGCAGTCACATCCGCGGGCGGCGCCGCGGCATGCGCGGTCAGGCGGAGATGGATGCCGGCGTCGACGCCGTCCGGTATCCACCACCCGCGCACGCGGGCCGCGGATACGCACGCGAGCACTCCGGTGCACCGTGCGGCGACCGTCAGCGCCGTCGACGCGACGGACGTGGCGACCCAGTACCGTCGCACGCGTGTCAGCACGCCGCCGGCGATCGCGCCCCGCAGGGCCGTCGCGGTCACGCCGCGCTCGAGCAGGTCACTGCGATGAACGATGCCGCCACGGTCCGTCACCCACTGCGCGATGTCCACAGCGCCAGAATGCCCGCTGGGGGGATGCCTCGGCCGGCGGACGAGCGAGGCGTGCAGTGTCGAGCCAGAGGTGGAGCGGGGGAGGAGGCGACGCGCCGGGGGCGGCGCGGCTGCACGCGGCCGCGCGGCCGCGGCTGCGCGCGATATAGGAGATCCGCACCAGAATCGGACGCCCCGCAGGTCCCCGCCCGAATCCGCTGCCGGCATCCGAATCCGAGAACCGAGTTCGAGCCCCGCGCGGACCCGGGCAGCGTTTTAGAGGCGGACCTCGGCGATGACCTCGCCGTACTCCGTCTCGCCGACGGGCGTGAAGCCGACGCGTTCGAAGAACGCCTGCGGCCCGCCCTCGCCGGCCTCATAGATCACGTTGACGCGATCCATGCCGCGGGCTCGCGCCTCTTCGAGCAGCTTCTGCACCGCGAACCGCCCGACGCCTCGACCCTGGTCGTCGGCATCCACGTTGATCCGCCAGAGGACGGACTTGAAGTGCTCCTCGGGAGCCTCCGGGTCGAAATTGGCGCTCACGAAGCCGACGACCTCATTGGCGTCGAGCACCACTCGCTGCCACGACGTCTGCGGGTTGATCACGGTCGCGGCGATCCCGTAGCTCACCGGAGCCAGATACTGCTCCTGGCCTGGCTTGAGGGACATGTTGTTGACCGCCACGATCGTCGCGGCGGACAGTTCGACCAGTCTCAGCTCAGCCATAGCCACAGGCTAGCCGCAAGCAGGGCATCCGGGCATGTCGGGGGCGTGAGGTTAACCTGGATTTCATATCCCGAGATATCTCGATGTCGAGATACTTTGCCCTTGCGTTAGGCTGGAATGACCACCCGAACGGAGACAACCAGGTGACCGACTCGACCATCTTCTACACCCACACCGACGAGGCTCCGGCGCTTGCCACCGCCTCGTTCCTGCCGATCGTGAAGGCTGTCACCAGCCAGGCGGGGGTCGATGTCGAGACGCGGGACATCTCCCTCGCGGGGCGGGTGCTGGCCGCGTTCCCCCAGCAGCTCACGCCGGAGCAGCAGGTCGGTGACGCGCTCGCCGAATTGGGCGGCCTGGCAACGCTGCCCGAGGCCAACATCATCAAGCTCCCCAACATCTCGGCGTCGATCCCTCAGCTGAAGGCCGCGATCGCGGAGCTGCAGAGCCAGGGCTTCGACATCCCGGACTATCCGGATGAGCCGCAGACGCTCGAGGAGAAGGATGTCCGGGCGCGCTACGACCGCATCAAAGGATCGGCCGTCAACCCGGTGCTGCGCGAGGGCAACAGCGACCGGCGCGCCCCGCTGTCGGTGAAGAACTATGCGCGCAAGCACCCGCACCGCAACAAGCCGTTCGCGGCGGGCTCCAAGACGCGCGTGGTGACGATGGGCCACGACGACTTCAAGTCCAACGAGCAGTCCGTCGTGATCTCCGCCGACGATGTCCTCACGATCCAGCACGTCGCCGAAGACGGCACTGTCACCCCGCTCAAGACCGGCCTGAAGGTGCTGCCCGGCGAGATCATCGACGCGACCTTCCTGTCCGCAGCGGCGCTGGATTCCTTCCTGGCCGACACGCTGGCCGCCGCGAAGGCGGATGACGTGCTGTACTCCGTCCACCTCAAGGCCACGATGATGAAGGTCAGCGATCCGATCATCTTCGGCCACGTCGTGCGCGCCTACTTCGCGGATGTGTTCGCACGGTACGGCGATGCCATCGCCGAGGCCGGCCTGACCGCGAACGACGGCCTCGCCGCCATCCTCGCGGGACTGCCGTCCGTGGCGGGCGGCGACGAGATCGCCGCGGCCATCGCCGCCGATCTGGCACGCGGTCCTCGACTGTCGTACACCAACTCCGACAAGGGCATCACGAACCTGCACGTCCCCTCGGACGTCATCGTGGATGCCTCGATGCCTGCCCTGATCCGCAACGGCGGCAAGCTCTGGGGCGCCGACGGGGGAGAGGCGGACACCCTCGCAGTGATCCCGGATTCGTCGTACGCGAGCGTCTACCAGACCACGATCGAGGACGTCATCGCCCGGGGTCCGCTGGATCCGGCGACCATCGGCTCGGTGCCGAACGTCGGCCTCATGGCGCAGGCGGCCGAGGAATACGGCAGCCACGACAAGACGTTCGAGATCGCCGCTCCGGGCGTCGTGCAGGTGCTGGACGGCGCCGGAGACGTGCTCATCGAGCAGGCGGTGCAGCCGGGCGACATCTGGCGCGCGACGCAGACCAAGGACGTCGCGATCCGCGACTGGGTCAAACTCGCCGTCACCCGCGCCCGGGCCACCGGCGCGCCCGCCGTGTTCTGGCTGGACGAGACGCGGTCGCACGACGCCGCACTGATCGCCAAGGTGAACACGTACCTGGCCGACCACGACACCGACGGGCTGACGATCGAGATCCTCGCCCCGGCGGCCGCCACCCAGTACTCGCTGGACCGCCTGCGGGAGGGCCTGGACACGATCTCGGTCACCGGCAACGTGCTGCGCGATTACCTCACCGATCTGTTCCCGATCCTCGAGGTCGGCACCAGCGCCAAGATGCTCTCGATCGTGCCGCTGCTGGCCGGCGGTGGGCTGTTCGAGACCGGCGCGGGAGGATCCGCGCCGAAGCACGTGCAGCAGCTGCTGGAGGAGAACTACCTGCGCTGGGACTCGCTCGGCGAGTTCTTCGCGCTCGCCGCCTCGCTCGAGCACCTGGCGACGTTCACCGGGAACGTCAAAGCCCAGGTGCTGGCCGACACGCTGGATGCCGCGACGGGCGCATTCCTGGAGAACGACAAGTCTCCGGGACGCGCGCTCGGCACCATCGACAACCGGGGCAGCCACTTCTACCTCGCGCTGTACTGGGCTCAGCAGCTCGCGCAGCAGCAGGCGGATCCGGAGCTGTCAGCCCTCTTCGCACCCGTCGCCGAGGCGCTGGCCGCCAATGAGGAGCAGATCGTCGCCGAGCTCCTCGCCGTGCAGGGATCGCCCGTCGACATCGGCGGCTACTACCGGCCGGATGCGCAGCTGGTCGAAGCCGTCATGCGCCCGTCCAAGACGCTGAACACGATCGTCGACTCGATCGGCTGACGGTCGTCCTGACGAAGGGGCGGATGCCGCGCGGCATCCGCCCCTTCGTCATGCCGGGTGGTCCGCGCCGCGCACCCGGTCATCGAGTGGTGCGGACGGCGGCCCGGTCATCGAGTGGTGCGGAGCGCGTATCGAGATGCGACCTTGAAGGTCTCGATACGCCGCCTGCGGCGGCTACTCGACCTTGAGCCGACAGCGCATCAACGCGCGCTTCGCGCGCATTGATCCGCTGCGGCTCAATAGTGAACGGAGACCTCGGTGCCCATCGGCGCCCAGCCGAAGACGTACTGGGCGGCGCTGACCGGCATGTTGATGCAGCCGTGGCTCATCACGTTGCCGAAGTTGTTGTGCCAGTACGCACCGTGCAGCGCCTCATCGCCGTTGTAGTACATGACCCACGGCACGTCCCGGGTGCAATAAGCACCCGGGGTCTGCGAGTTCGGGTTGTAGCAGAGCTCGCCCATGTCCTGTGACGTGAGCTTGGAGGTGATGCGGAAGTTGCCCGTGCTCGAGCTGAACCCCTCCGCGCCGGAAGAGATCGCCCACGACTGGACGACGTTGCCGTTTTCGAACAGGTAGGTGCGCTGCTCGCTGAGATTGACCTCGATGCGCCGGGCCAGCGTGGTGATCACGGGAGCCACCTCGGTGACCGGCAGCGTGAAGGCCGCGTTGCCCGACGTCAGCTGCGTGGCGAAATCCGAGGCCACCGTCGAGGTGTCGCCGAGCTCGCGGCCCGGGATGCCCGCGGCGTCCTCGCGCAGGACTTCGCCGCGGGAGTCTGTGATCACGACGCCGTTCTGAGCGGGGCGGTTCACCAGGGGCGCAAGGCCGTCGACGACGGGCTGGATCGCGGCCGGATCGGCCGAGATCGCGAACGTTCCCCGGGTGGTCGGCTCCACGGTGATCCAGGATGCCGCGACCGCGCGATCGATCGGCACCGTGCGCTCTGCACCGACGTAGAAGCCGACGCTGTCGAGCATGGAGTTGAGCGTGTTCACGGTCGCCGCGGCGACGAACGTGGGACGCTCCGCCTCGACCGGCGCCGCCTCGGCATCGAGTTCGACGACCGTCTGACCGGCCGCGAACGCCTCGGCCAGCGTCGTGCGGACCGCGTCCACGTCGATACCGGTGCCCAGTTCGGACGGCACCGTCACATAGCTTGCCGATGCCGCGTCGAAGGCGATCATGGCATCGACCGGATCGGTGTAGAGGTCGGGCGCAGCCGCCCGGAGTGCGGCTGTCGCGGCATCCGCGTCGAGCCGGACCGGCGCGTCGACGGGCGTCGAGAACCAGGTCGTCGGATTCCACATCGGGTTCTGTGCGAAGGCGGCGTCGGCCAGAGCGCGCGCGTCCACCGATGCGCCGAGTTCGGCGCCGGTGATCTCGGCGTCTCCGCCCGCACCGGTCAGCACGATCGTTGTCTGCGCCAGACGTCCCTCGATCGCATCCGCAGCAGCGCCCGGAGTGAGCCAGCCGACGGGCACCCCGGCCACCGATGTGCCGGGCGCGATCAGAACCAGCGAGGTGGCGACCAGCCCCACCACGGCGATGCCGGCAGGGATGCCGATCCACAGGCCGCGCCGACGTTTGCGCGCCGGATCGGCCGGTGCCCACGCGTAGTTGGGTGCATCGCCGTCGCTGTCCGCGGAGATGACTTCCGTCGCGGCGCCGTCGTGCGGTGCCCCCTCGGCGCCGGGCCTGGTGGCCAGATCGGTCATGCCATCACCCCCCGGCTGCGAACACGTCATCCCATCGTACGTGACGACCGATGACCTGAGCGCAACGGATGTATCACGGATTCACTGTGGAGGCGGCGTGGATCGCCGGTGTCAGGACTGACAGATCTCCTGAAAATCGTTGCTGGTCTCCTGGAACTTCGTGCCCAGCTCGGCCAGGTCCTCGATCTTGGAGGCGTCGCCCTGGACGACGGCCTCCATGACGTCGCCGGCGTCGGCGAACATCTGCTGCAGCCTCGGCAGGAAGGCCGCGACATCGTCGTTGGTGATCTCACCGGCCGCCTCGGTGATGCGCTGGGCCGCGCCCCGCATGGACTCCACGACGCTCCCGGGATCGTTCGCCGCCGCATTCTCGAACTCGCTCGTCGCCGCCTCGATGCTCTCCTGGATGAGGGCGCAGGCGTCCGCGGTGGATTGGCCCTCGTCGCCAGGGGCGTCGGTGCTCTGAAAACCACCCGCAGACGGTCCGGCCGGGGAGCACGCGGTGATACCGAGCGCGACGACCACGGCGAGCGTTCCGGCTGCCAGTCGGTGGTGGATCATGGTGGCCTCCCGGGTTCCAGCCTAAGCGAGCGAGCCCAGCCGGCGGCGTGATCGCCCGTGCGTCGAGGCCCGCAGTCGGACCGAATGTAACGGTTTTGTAAACACGCCGTTCAAATACGTCCGCGGCTCTTGCGCCCCAGCTGGTTCGTAAGCTCTACTAACAAACATGCCACACGAAGCCCAGCCCGGCGCCCCTGCCCTCGTCTCGCCGTCCGTGACAGAGGGTGGGCGCACGTTCCGCCCCGGCCGAGCGCTGCGGCAGGGAAGGAAGGTCCTGCCTGAGCACGCCCGCGGCCACAACCGTTCCCTCCTGCTGCAGACACTCTTCCACCAGGGCGCGATGAGCCGTGCCGACCTCTCTCGCGAGACCGGCCTGACGCGCGTGACGATCTCCGACCTCATCTCCGACCTCATCTCGGACGGCTTCGTCGCCGAAATGGGCGTCCGCGAAGCATCCGGTCCGGGCAAACCGGCCATCCTGGTCGACCTCGACCGCGCCGGCCACCGCATCGTGGGCATCGACCTGTCCGGCAGCGAGGTCTTCACCGGCGCTGTCCTGACCCTCGACGGCGACATCGTGGCGCGTCGGGAAGTGCGGGCCGTGACCGACGGCGACGTGGTCGGCACGGTCGTCCGACTGGCGAAGGACCTGGTCGGCGACGCGCATGCGCCGGTCTTGGGCATCGGGGTGGGCACGCCGGGAATCGTGAACGAGGAGGGCGTCATCCTCACCGCACCCAACCTGCGCTGGGCGGGCTTCGATCTGAAGAACGCATTACAAGATGCCGTCGGACTGCCCGTACTGGTGGCCAACGATGCGAACGCGGCCGTTCTGGCGGAGTACACCTTCGGCGGAGCGGGGGACGACGTCCTGCTGGTCAAGGTGGGCCGCGGCGTGGGCTCCGGGCTGCTGGCCTCGGGTCAGCCGATGCGCGGTGCGCACTCCGCTGCCGGTGAGATCGGACACGTGACCATCGGCACTGATGGGGGACCGGTGTGCGCGTGCGGCAAGGTGGGGTGCCTCGAGGCCTGGCTCGCCGTCCCCGCGCTGTCCGCGCGACTGGCCGAGGCGGAGGATGACCTCGCCCGAGTCGGCGTCCTGCGCGATGCCGGCGAGCGGCTCGGAATCGCGCTGGCACCGATCGTCGGTGTGCTGGACGTGTCCGAGATCGTCCTGTCCGGCCCCGCTGAACTGCTCGACGGCCCACTGGCCGAAGCGACCGCCGACACGCTCCGTGCCCGCACGCTCGCCGAGTTCCACGACGGGGTGCGAGTCCGGATGACGGAGCAGGGGCAGGACATCGTCCTGCGCGGCGCCGCCGTCATGGTCCTGTCCGGGCAGCTCGGGGTGTCATAGCACCGTCCGCCCCGGTCCGAACCGCAGGCCTGCACCATCCGGATGGGTCACCCGGCCCACCCAACATCGAGAGAAGAAGACGAAGGAACACACCATGAACAAGAAGCTCGGAGCCCTCGGGCTCCTCGGCGCGGCCGCCGTCGTGCTCGCGGGCTGCGCGGGAGGTTCGGGCACGGCGCCGTCGGATTCGGCGGATGCCGAAATCCGGGTCTGGCTCGTCGGCGCGGACACGCCGCAGGTAGCGCGGGACTACCTCACCGAGACGTTCGAGGAGGAGAACCCCGGATCGACCCTGGTCATCGAAGAGCAGACGTGGGAGGGACTCGTCGACCGCCTCACCACGAGCGTGTCCAGCTCGGACAGCCCCGACCTCGTCGAATTCGGCAACACGCAGGCGCCGGCCTTCACCTCGGTCGGCGCGCTGCTGGACATCTCTGACGAATTCGACGCGCTGGGAGGCGACGACCTGCTTCCCGGCTTCGTGGAAGCCGGTTCCTTCGACGGCAAGTTCTACGCCCCGCCGCTGTACTCGGGCGCACGGGTCGTCTTCGCCGATCCTGCCTTCGTCGCCGCGGCCCCGGCGAACCTCGAGGATTTCGTGGCGCAGGCCAAGGACCTCGCCGCGACGAACCCGGGCAAGTCGGGCTTCGCCTTCGCCGGGCAGGACTGGTACAACGCGCTCCCGTTCATCTGGGAGAACGGAGGCGAGATCGCCGTCGCGGACGGCGACACCTGGGACGCGCAGCTGAGCTCCGACGAGTCCGTCGCCGGGCTGCTGCAGGTGCAGGACCTCATGACCACTGCCTCGCTGGCGCCCAAGGACGGCGACAACGCCGAGCCGTGGACCCCCTACTGCGAAGGCCAGTCGATCCAGTTCTCCGCGCCCAACTGGGCGCTCGGTCTGGCCAGCGAGTGCGAGACGGCAACCCCGCCCGCAGCGCCCATGGTCTATGCACTGCCCGGCATGGACGGGGGCGCCGCCCAGGTGTTCGCCGGCGGTTCCAACATCGGCATCTCGGCGAAATCCGCTCACCCGGACCTGGCCAAGAAGGCACTGGCGATCATCCTCAGCGAGGAGTTCCAGACGATCTACGGCGAGAACGGGCTGATTCCGGCCAGGAAGTCGCTGGCCTCCACTCTGGGGGACACCCCGCAGGCGCAGGCCTTCACGGAAGCCGCCGGGAATGCCAAGCTGACCCCGGCATCGCCGAACTGGGCGGAGGTCGAGGCCTCGCGCGTCCTGGAGGACTTCTTCGTGAAGATCGCGCAGGGCGGTGACGTCCCGGCGTTGGCCGCCGACGTGGACACGAAGATCGAAGACATCCTCAACGGCTGACCGACTCAGGAGCGCCCGCACCGCAACCGGGCGGGCGCTCCGCCAGCCGGCGGCGGTGCAGGTCGACCGCCGGGCCGCCGACGGCCGGTCCGACCCGGGATCGCCACCGCCGGCCACCCGGACCCGCCCTCCTCACAAGAAAGAGCTGACATGTCCAGCGTCCGCGACGATCTCGGCCCGGCGGTGAGCGCGGTCGAGGGTGAGCGGATCCTGGCGCCCCAGCCTGCCCCGGCACCCGGAGCCAAGCGAGCCCGCCGGGCGGGCGGATTCACCCCGTACGCGCTGCTGGTGCCCTCCCTGGTCGTCCTGGCTGCGATCACCGGCTGGCCGCTGATCCAGCTGCTCATCATGTCGTTCCAGGAATTCGGCCGCGCGCAGATCTTCGGGGCGGCGCCGGAGTTCGTCGGTCTGGGCAACTACGCCGACGTGCTGACCGATCCGGAGTTCTGGCAGGTCCTGGCCCGGTCGGTCCTCCTCGCGGCCGTATGCGTGATCGTGACGATGATCCTCGGAATCCTGGTCGCACTGCTCATGAAGCGACTCGGCGCGGCGCTGCGCACGATGGTCTCGGTCGGGCTGTTGCTGGCCTGGGCGATGCCGCCGCTGTCGGCGACGATCGTGTGGGGCTGGATCTTCGACACGCAGTACGGCGTCCTCAACAACGTCCTGAGCCAATGGTTCGGACTGCCGTTCGCAGGACACTCGTGGCTCATCGAACCGCTCAGCTTCTTCTTCGTCGCGACGATCATCATCGTCTGGGGCGCGGTGCCGTTCGTCGCCTTCACCGTCTACGCCGGGCTGACGCAGGTCCCCGACGAGGTGCTCGAGGCCGCGCAGCTGGACGGCACCGGGGCGTTCACACGCTTCCGATTCGTCGTCGTCCCGTTCATCCGCCCGATTCTCGCAATCGTCACGATCCTTCAGGTGATCTGGGACCTGCGCGTGTTCACCCAGATCTATGCGCTGCAGTCGATCGGCGGCCTCGCCGAGCAGACGAACACGCTGGGCGTGTACATCTACCGGGTCTCGCTCGGATCCGGCGATTTCGGGGCCGGTGGCGCGATCTCGGTCATCGTCGTCCTGATGCTCGCTGTCGTGTCCGTCTTCTACGTCCGCCGAACCGTCAAGGAGGACGCACTGTGACCGCCCTCGCCCGCACCCGGCCGGCCGCGCCCGCGGCATCCACGACCCGTCGGGGCGGCCGCTCGCGGCGCCGGATCGGTTCGGTGCTGGCCGGAGCAGCCGGCATCGTGGTCTTCTTCGCCTCGGTGTTCCCGGTGTACTGGATGGTCAACACGTCCTTCCAGCCCAACGCGCAGGTGCGGGGCACGCAGCTGCACTTCTGGCCAGACAACGGCACAGTCGAGAACTACGTGGGCGTCATCTTCCACAACGAACGGGCACCGTTCCTGCCGGCGCTGCTGAACTCGCTGCAGGTCACGCTGCTCACGGTCGCCGTCGCGCTGGTCTTCGCCTTCCTCGCCGCCCTGGCCGTCACGCGATTCCGGTTCCGGTCCCGCGCCGCGTTCATCATCACGATCCTGCTCGTGCAGATGATCCCCGCCGAGGCCATGATCATCTCCACCTTCCGGCTGATCGACGGCTGGGCGCTGCTGAACACCGTGGTGGGTCTGTCCGCGGTGTACATCGCCACCGTCCTGCCGTTCACGATCTGGACGCTGCGCGGCTTCGTCAACGGCGTCCCGGTCGAACTGGAGGAGGCCGCGATGATCGACGGACTCAGCCGTGCGCAGGCGTTCTGGCGCATCACCTTCCCGCTGCTGGCGCCGGGGCTGGTCGCGACGGGCGTGTTCGGCTTCATCCAGGCGTGGAACGAATTCGTGTTCGCCCTGGTGCTGAACCCCCGGCCGGAATCCATGACACTGCCGGTGTGGCTGCGCACCTTCCTGGACCCGAACGGGGGGACGAACTGGGCCGAGCTGATGGCCGGGTCCACGCTGGTCGCGATCCCGGTCGTGATCTTCTTCCTGATCGTGCAAGGCCGGATGACCAGCGGGCTGGTCGCGGGGGCGGTCAAGGGCTGATGAGCGTGTCGCAGAGCGCCGGCCCCGGAACGGGGGCCGGCCGATGAGGATCGGGCTGGACATCGGCGGGACCAAGACCGATGCCGTCGCCGTCGATGCGACGGGCGCGATCGTCAGCCGCCTGCGGCTGCCGACGGGATGGGGACCGGATGCCGTGATCCGGACTCTGCTGCACGCCGTGCGCACCCTCGCCGCGGAAACCGCCGCGAGCGGGCCGATCGAGTCGGTCGGAATCGGCATCCCGGGGCAGGTCGAGCCGGGAACCACGCGGGTGGTCCACGCCGTCAACCTGGGCGTCCAGGAGCTGGACCTGGTCGGGGCCGTCGGGCGGCAGCTCGGGGTGCCGGTGCGCGTCGAGAACGACGTGAAGGCGGCCGCGTTCGGCGCGCACGCCCTGCACACGAGCCGGAGGGGGTCCGCGGCCGGCTCGCCGGGGTCGATGGCGTACCTCAATCTGGGCACCGGGGTCGCCGCAGGCATCGTCGCCGACGGGGAACTGTGGCGGGGAGGACGGGGAACGGCCGGAGAGGTCGGGCACATCTCGATAGACCCGCGCGGGCCGCTGTGCCGCTGCGGCCAGCGCGGCTGCATCGAGGCGCTGGCCGGCGGCGGTGCCATCGCAAAGCGGTGGGGACGACCGGCGGTGCTTCCGGTCCGCGACGTCTTCGACGCCGCCGAGGCCGGCGAGCCCGTCGCGCAGCAGTTGCGGGCGGGACTCGCGTGCGGTGTCGCTGCGGCCGTTCGGGTCCTGGTCCTCACTGCGGATGTGGACCTGGTCGTGATCGGCGGAGGCGTCTCGGGGCTGGGTGGGCGGCTTCTCGCGGATGTGGCGGGGGAACTGGCGGCCAGCGCCGAGGCGTCGCCGTTCATGCGCTCGCTGCGGCTCGAGCAGCGGATCGAGCTGCTGCCCACCGGCTCGCCGGCTGCGGCTCTGGGCGCCGCCCTGGTCGGGGCGCCGCGCGGCTCGCGGGAGGGGAGACCGGCGTATGGCTGAGGTCGTGATCGTTCCGGATGCCGCCACCGCGGGCGGCATCGTCGCCGAGGAGATCGCCCGGCTGATCCGGCGGGACCCGCACACCGTGCTCGGGCTCGCGACCGGGTCGACGCCGCTCGTGGTCTACGAGGCGCTGCCCTCCCGGCTCGCCGGGGTGGACGTGTCCCGGGTCCGCGGGTTCGCCCTGGACGAATACGTCGGACTGGCCCCGGATCACCCGCAGAGCTACCGGTCGGTCCTGCTTCGGGAGGTGGTCCGGCCGCTGGGGCTGGACGCTGCGCACGTGCGGGTGCCGGACGGCGCGGGCGAGGGCATCGCGCACGCCGGAGAGGATTACGAGCGTGCGCTCGTGGACGCCGGGGGTGTCGACCTGCAACTGCTCGGAATCGGCACGGACGGCCATATCGGCTTCAACGAACCCGGTTCCTCGTTCGCCTCGCTCACCCGGGTCAAGACCCTCACCCGACAGACGCGGGAAGACAACGCGCGCTTCTTCGACTCGATCCACGACGTTCCGCGCCACTGCATCACGCAGGGTCTCGGCACGATCCTGCGCGCCCGGCATCTGGTGCTGCTGGCGTTCGGTGAAGGCAAGGCCGCCGCCGTCGCGGGCGCCGTCGAGGGTCCGATCACGGCGTCGCTGCCCGGTTCGGCGATCCAGCTGCACCCGCACGCCACCGTCGTGGTGGACGATGCGGCGGCATCGCACCTGCGCTTCGCGGACTACTACCGGTATGCCTTCGCGAACAAGCCCGCCTGGCAGGGGCTCTAGGGCAGGAGAAGGTCACCGGCAGCGACCGCCGGCCGAGGCCGTCAGCCCCAGGCGAGGGCGAGCAGGTGATCCAGACTCAGCGGGGCCAGTTCCATCGCGGCGACGTCGCCCGGTGTGATCCACCGCAGTTCGGCGATCTCAGCCCGCGCCGACAGCTCGGCCGGCTCGGCCGTCGTGCGGAATGCCGCGGCGACGACCCGGTGTCCGGGCTCGTTGGCGGCGTCGGCCTCGAACGTCCCGAGCGGTTCCAGGTCGTCGGGGGCCACCACCAGCCCGACCTCCTCGTGCAGCTCCCGCGAGAGCGCCTCGGCGGCACTCTCGCCGTGTTCGGGCTTGCCGCCGGGCTGCATGAAGACCGAGGTCCCCTGCTTGCGCACGACCAGCACCCGCCCGGCGGCATCCGTGATCACGGCGGCGCTGACGAAGATGAGCGGAGCCGTCACGGCGCGAACACCTTTCCGGGATTCAAAATGCCGAGCGGGTCGAATGCGCGTGTGATCCGACGCTGCAAATCCCACTGGTCCGCGCCCAGCTCATCGGCCAGCCATCGGCTCTTGAGCACACCCACGCCGTGCTCGCCGGTCAGCGTGCCGCCCAGGCGGAGAGCGGCGCGGAACAGGTCGTCCGCGGCATCCCAGATGAACGCCGGCACCTCGACGATGCCGGCGGCATCGGGCTGCGCCGCGAACACGAAGTTCGGGTGCAGGTTTCCGTCCCCCGCGTGCGCGACGGTCGGGATGGCGACGCCGTGCTCCCGCTCCACGCGGGCGATCTCGTCGAACATCGCCGGCAGCGCGCTGCGGGGGACCGAGATGTCCTCGATCAGGGCGGTGCCGAGCGTCTCCATGGCGGGGTGCATCGAGCGACGGATCGTGAGCAGACGCTCGCCCTCCTCCCGGTCGCGCGAGACGATCACCGTTCCGCCGGCCGCCCGCAGCACCGCGGCGATCGCGTCGCACTCGGCGACGGCCGCAGGCCCATCGGTCTGGATGGTCAGCTGAGCGGCGCCGGGCGTCGGCCGATCCAACCGGAGCAGGGCGTGGACCGCCGCGAGGGACGCGGCATCCATCAGTTCCATGATCGCCGGCTGAACACCGGAGGCGGTCACCGCGGCAGACGCTTCGGCCGCTGCCCGGACACTCCCGAAGGTCGCGGCGAGGGTGCACACCTCACCGGGAACGAGCCGGCGCAGCTTCAGCGTCGCGCCGACGACGACCCCGAGGGTGCCTTCGGATCCGATGACGAGCGAGGTCAGATCCAGGCCGGTCACACCCTTGACGGTGCGATGGCCGAGCTTCAGCAGCCGCCCGTCGGCCAGCACCAGATCCACGCCGAGCACGGCATCGCGGACCACGCCGTATTTCGCGCACAGCAGCCCGCCCGCGCCGGTGGCGATGTTCCCGCCGACGGTCGAGATCGCGCGGCTGGCCGGGTCCGGCGCCCACCACAGGCCGTGCTCGGCGAGGACGGCGCTCAGGTCGGCGTTCAGGATGCCCGGCTCGACGACCGCGAGCAGGTCGTCCGGGCGTACCTCGAGGATGCGGTCCATGCCGCGCAGGGACAGTGCGATCTCACCGGCACCCGCATTCGCGGCGCCGGCCAGCCCGGTTCCGGCGCCGCGCGGGACGACCGGCGTGCGGGTCGCGGTCGCGATCCGCAGGGTCGCCTGTACGTCGGCGACCGAGTGCGCGTGCACGACCGCGAGCGGGGCTCCGGATGCCGCGTGGCCGGACTTGTCGGCGCGTGCCCCTTCCCGTGCCGCCTCCGACGTGTCGACCCGGTCACCGAGAGCGGCGCGCAGCAGACCGACGACGTCGGGCTCGGCGCTCACGCGAGTCGTCGCCGCCCGGCCAGGACGCCGGCGGTCACCGCGACCACGCCGGAGACCAGCCCGACCCACGTCAGGCCCAGACTCCACCAGGCCAGCGTCGCGGACACGTAGACCAGGAGCTCGACCACGGCGCGGACGAACGGGTGCACCTCGAACACCGCGCGGGGGGAGACGAACAGCGCCCAGGTCAGGATGGCCAGCACGGGCGCGCCGATTCCGATGACGATGTTCCACGGGAACTGCCATGCGGCGAAGCCCCAGATCGCGAGGCTGATGAAGGCGAACAGCTCGCAGAGGAGCGCCAGCACGTCGATCGCGGAGAGGGGGGCGCGAGTGCCTGGCTCGCGGGGAGCGGCCGGCCGCACGCGGGGACTGTCGGACATGCGTCCATTCTACGGCGGGCCGTGCACCGCCCCGCGGGCTCCTCAGTCCCGGATGCCGCCCGTCCACACCGCGACCGTCTCGAGCGCGCGCGAGAGCAGGACCGCATCGGCCGTCATGCCGGCGCGCAGCGATCCGAGGTGGTGGGCGCGACCGACGGCCCGCGCGGGCACTGCGGTGAGGGCCGCCACCGCCTCGGCCAGCGGAACCCCGGCGGCCACGGCGCAGCGCAGCGCGGCATCCTGCGTCAACGTCGAACCGGCGATCGCTCCGCCGCCGGAGAGCCGGGCGATGCCGCCCGCGACGTCGACTCCGAGCGATCCGAGCGTGTAGCGTCCATCGCCGCTGCCCGCGGCCGCCATCGCATCGGTGACCAGCGCGACCCGCCCGGGGGCGAGGGCGAAGGCGATGCGCACCAGCGCGGGGTGCAGATGCACACCGTCTGCGATCACCTCGAGCGTCACCCTGGGGTCGGACGCCGCGGCGGCGACTGGACCCGGATCACGGTGATGCAGGGGCGGCATCGCGTTGAAAGCGTGGGTGAGGATCGTCGCACCGGCGTCGAACGCCGCGCGCGCCAGATCGAAATCCGCGCCGGTGTGTCCGACGGCCGCTACCGCGCCCGCGTCGACCACCATCCGGATCGCATCGAGTGCGCCGGGCAGGTCGGGGGCGATGGTCACCTGCCGGATCGTGCCCCGGCCCGCCGACAGCAGGCCCGTCACGGTGTCCGCATCCGGCGGGCGCAGCAGCGTGCCCTCGTGGGCGCCCCGGTATCCGGCGGACAGGAAGGGGCCCTCGAGGTGCGAGCCGAGGATGTCCGCATCCGTCTGCATCAGGTCCGCGACCATCGCCGCCCGCCGCTGCAGCGTCTCGGGCGGGGCGGTCACCAGCGAGATCACCGCGCGGGTGGTGCCGTGCGCGCGGTGCAGCGCTCGCGCGGCCCGGATGCCGTCCGGCCCGTCGTCGTAGGACTCGCCGGCGCCGCCGTGGCCGTGGATGTCGATGAAACCCGGGGTCAGCGTCGCGCCGGCTCCCGCGGCGCGCTCCCCGTCGCAGACGACATCGCCCGGCTCGGCGAAGCTGCGCCATTCGTCGCCGGCGCCGCGGGCGATCACCCGGTCCGCCTCGAAGCGCACCCATCCGGACTCCACGATGCGCCCGGCATCCACCAGCCGGACGGAGTGGATGAGCGTGCTCACTCGGTGCTCCACGGGATCTCGCCGGAGGGATGGAAGCGGATGCCCAGGCTCTTCCACAGCGGTCCGAGCGTGCCCACGCGCGATCGGAACGACTCCCACGTGCGAAGCTCGCCGTTCTGTGCGGACCAGGCCACCTCGGCCGCAGCGGCGATCCGCGGGAAGGCCATCCGATCGATGTCCTCCAGCGTCCGGATCGTCTCGGTCCACATCGGCGCCTCAACGCCGACGATGTCGTCCTCGCCCACGCCGGCGAGGATCGAGGTCGGCTCCCACGAATAGGCGCGCTCGACGCTGGTCGGGCCGTTCGCCCAGATGAGCCCCAGCGGGCTGGCCGGGTCGTCCTTCATGTCCAGGTACACGGCATCGGCGGGGGAGAGGATCACGCCGGCGGCATCGCGGGCGAAGGCGCGCGCCGCGTCGTCCATCCCGTCGGCGGGGGTCGTGAACCCCCAGTACTGGCCGACGGTGCTCGGGTCGATGCCGCCCGCCGCACCGGCCTCGTGCCAGGTCACCGGGATCTTGCCCAGATCCGCGACGATGCCGGTGGCGCGTGCCATGAACAGCGCGAAGTCACCCGGATCGGTGCGCAGTGCCTCGTCTCCGCCGATGTGCAGATACGGCCCGGGGGTCATCGCGGCCAGCTCTCCCACCACGTCGGCGACGAAGTCGTAGGTGGCCTCGTCGCGGATCTTCAGCGATGAGAATCCGACGTCCGTGCCGGTGTAGGGGACCGCTGCCGGCGGCGGCGCGTCCTCGTGGCCGGGGGGATGGTCCGGGTCGGGCGGCTCGACCAGGTCCGGGTAGGCCAGCCCGACGGCGTGCGTGTGACCGGGCAGGTCGACCTCAGGGACCACGATCATGTGCCGGGATGCCGCGTACCGAACGATCTCGCGGTAGTCCGCCGTCGAATAGAAGCCGCCGACGTCGCCGCCCACCGCGGTCCCGGCGGCGAACTCGGTCAGCCTCGGCCGCGAGTCCAAGTGGATGCGCCAGCCCTGATCGTCGGTGAGATGCAGGTGCAGCGCGTTGAATTTCAGCGCGGCGGCCCGATCGATGTACGCCTTGACGGTCTCGACGCCGAAGAAGTGCCGCGCCACATCGAGCATGACTCCGCGATACCCGAAGCGGGGCCGGTCGGCGATCCGCACGGCCGGCACGGCGAAGCCGGAGCGGTCCCGGACGATCAGCTGCCCCAGCGTCTGCACGCCGTAGAACAGTCCGGCCGCGTCCGTGCCGGTGACCATGACGGATGCCGCCTCCGCGGTGAGCCGATACGACTCGGCGGGCGCGCCGGGCTCGATGCGCAGCTCGACGGCGGGGCCGCTCGCGCGGGGCGTGGAGGCACTGTCGGGAGCCCGGGGTGCACTCTCCGGAGCGGAGGAGGCACTCTCGGGAGCGGGGGGTGCACTCTCGGCAGCGGAGGCTGCACTCTCGGGACCGGAGGAGGCACTGTCGGGAGCGGAGGGGGTGGGCGCGTCCACGGTGACGCCGGTGCGGGCCGTGAGGATCGCGGTGAGAGCGGCGGCGGCATCCGCGTCTCCCAGGATCCGGACCCGGCCGTCGATGCGGAACGGCGCAGCGGTGGCATCCGCCGCGATCGAGAGCGGTGCGGGGACGACGCCGAACGAGGGGGCGGGTGCTGACACGGTGGCTCCATTCTGGGCGGCGGCCGGGCACCCCGCCACCGGCGCACGCACCGGTGTGACCGGCACCGCGCACTCGGTCCGACGGGCGGGCTGTAAAGACTCCTAACAAACCGGGTCTCCAGCGTACCGGCCACGCCCCGCAACCGCACGGACCGGCATCCGTTATGCTCGAAATGTCGCGACTGGCGTTGAGGTGGGTAACCACCAGGGAGCGACCGACACGGCACTCGACCGTACGCCTGGGTCGATGCGTATTTCGATACGTCCGCCTCGCGGACTACTCAATAACCGCTTTCCGAACGGAAACCGGACGCGCCGCAGTCAAGGAGACGCCATGACCGACCATTACTTCAACGCGCCGCTGGCCGAGGTCGACCCGGAGATCGCGCAGGTGCTCGAGCGCGAGCTGGAGCGGCAGCGCGGGTACCTGGAGATGATCGCCTCCGAGAACTTCGTGCCGGTCTCGGTGCTGCAGTCCCAGGGGTCGGTGCTGACCAACAAGTACGCCGAGGGCTACCCCGGCCGCCGCTATTACGGCGGCTGTGAAGAGGTCGACGTTGCGGAGGAGCTCGCCATCGAGCGCGCGAAGTCCCTCTTCGGAGCGGCATTCGCCAACGTCCAGCCGCACTCCGGTGCCACCGCGAACGCGGCCGTGCTGCATGCGATCGCCCGCCCCGGCGATACTCTGCTCGGGCTGTCCCTGGACCAGGGCGGCCACCTCACCCACGGCATGAAGATCAACTTCTCCGGCCGCCTGTTCAACATCGTCGCGTACGGCGTGGACCCGGAGACGTCGCTCGTCGACATGGACGAGGTGCGCCGCCTGGCGATCGAGTTCCGTCCGAAGGTCATCATCGCGGGCTGGTCGGCGTACCCCCGACAGCTGGACTTCGCCCGTTTCCGCGAGATCGCCGACGAGGTCGGCGCGCTGCTGTGGGTGGACATGGCGCACTTCGCCGGTCTGGTCGCCGCCGGGCTGCACCCCAGCCCGGTGCCGCACGCTCACGTGGTCTCCTCGACCGTGCACAAGACGATCGGCGGCCCGCGGTCCGGCTTCATCCTGACCAATGACGCCGAGATCGCCAAGAAGATCAACACGGCCGTGTTCCCTGGCCAGCAGGGCGGGCCGCTGATGCACGTCATCGCGGCCAAGGCGACGGCGTTCAAGCTCGCCGCCACCCCCGAGTTCAAAGAGCGCCAGGAGCGGGTCCTGCGGGGAGCCCGGATGCTCGCCGAGCGGCTGTCCCAACAGGACGTGAAGGATGCCGGCATCGCCGTCCGCTCGGGCGGCACCGACGTGCACCTCGTGCTGGTGGACCTGCGCGACGCCCAGATCGACGGCAAGCAGGCCGAAGACCTGCTGCACGAGATCCACATCACGGTCAACCGGAACGCCGTGCCCAACGACCCGCGCCCGCCGATGATCACTTCGGGCCTGCGCATCGGCACGCCGGCCCTGGCCACGCGCGCATTCGGGGACGCGGAGTTCGCCGAGGTGGCGGACATCATCGCCTCCGCGCTGCTGCCCGACGCCGACGTGTCGGCGCTGCGTGCGCGCGTCGCGAGGCTGACCGCGCAGTTCCCGCTGTACCCGGGACTCGTCCAGTAGATCGCCTGCGCGTTTGCCCCGGGCGCATACCTACGGGCATAGTGATACGACAAGCTTTGCGAGCCCCGCTCGCGCAACTCCGGAGGCGACAACGATGACCGCACAGAAACTGGACGGGGTCGCCACTGCGGCGGCCATCAAGGATGAGCTGCGCGCACGCGTGGCGGCCCTGGCCGAACGGGGGATCGTCCCCGGCATCGCCACGGTGCTGGTCGGAGCGGATCCCGGCTCGCAGCTGTACGTGGGCATGAAGCACCGCCAGTCCGAGGCGATCGGCATGAACTCGATCCAGGTCGAGCTGCCCGCGGATGCCACGCAGGAGCAGGTCGAAGCGGCCATCGACGCGCTGAACGCCGACCCCGCCTGCCACGGCTTCATCGTGCAGCTCCCGCTGCCCAAGCACATCGACACCGACGCGATCCTGGAGCGGATCGACCCGGACAAGGACGCCGACGGACTGCACCCGACGAACCTGGGGCGGCTCGTGCTCAATGTCAACAGCCCGATCACCTCGCCGCTGCCGTGCACGCCGCGCGGTGTCATCGAACTCCTGGTGCGCAACGGGTACGACCTGACGGGCAAGCACGTGGTCGTCGTGGGCCGCGGCGTCACCATCGGGCGCTCGATCGGCCTGCTGCTGACCCGCCGCGAGTTCAATGCCACCGTCACGCTGACCCACACCGGCACCGTCGATGCCGGCCAGTACCTGCGCCAGGCCGACGTGATCGTCGCCGCGGCAGGAGTCAAGCACCTCATCACCGCGGCCGATGTCAAGCCCGGCGCAGCCGTGCTGGATGTCGGTGTCACGCGCGAGCAGGACCCCGAGACGGGCAAGGCCAAGGTGCACGGCGACGTGCACCCCGACGTCGCAGAGGTCGCGGGCTTCCTCTCGCCGAACCCCGGCGGAGTCGGTCCGATGACCGTCGCGCTCCTGCTGATGAACGTGGTCGAGGCTGCGGAGCGCAGCGCCGCCTGACCCGGCGGCTCGCGGTCACCGACGCGCTTGGGCAGCGGCCAGGGCAGCGCGCGCGCCGCTGGTCGGGGCGATGGCGACCAGCCCGCGGTACAGCTTCACGAGCGTTTCGGCATCCAGAACGCCGGTGCGCGCCCGGTCGCAGTGCACCGCCTGGATCGCCGCCTCCAGCTGGAAGCGACCGAGTGGGTCGCCCAGCGCCGTCGCCCGGCGCAGCAGCGATCTGCCCTCCGCGATCAGCTCCGCGTCCCACTCGCCGGGGTCCTGCTCGTCCAGCGGCGGCCAGGGCCGGGCCGCGCGTGCCGGGGCGCGCGACTGGGCGAAGGTCAGCAGCGCGGCCAGACCCCACGCCTCGGGCTCGGTCTGCAGCAGGCTCGCCAGCAGGACCGCGAGCCAGCGTGCCTCGTCGGCGATCGAGTCCCGTATGTCTCGCGCGTCCGTCACCGGTGGCTCGAGCCAGTCGATCGCGTAGGCGCCGTACACGGCCTCCAGCACTGCGCTGAGGCGATCGGGCATGTCGCCGCGGGACGGGACGACGAACGGGATGCCGGCGTCCCGGATCCGCCGCTTGGCCCGCACCAGCCGCTGCGCCATGGTGGCCGGCTCGACGGCGAAGGCGCGCCCGATCTGCGCGGCGTCGAACCCCAGGGCCGCCTGCAGCATGAGCGGCGTGCGGATGCCGGGATCCACCGCCGGATGGGCGCACGCGAAGAGCAGCTCGAGCCTCTTGTCGGGAATGCGCTCGCGGTCCGCGAGCACCGCGCCGGCATCCCGATCGTCCGTGCCGAGCATGCCCTCCAGCAGCGGCGCGCTGGTGCGCGCAGCGGATGAGCGCAGCAGATCACGCAGACGGTTGCGGGCCACGATGACCAGCCACCCTTCGGGGTTGTCCGGGATGCCGCGGTCCGGCCACGAGCGGAGGGCCTTCTCGAACGCGTCCGACAGGGCGTCCTCCGCGAGCGCGACATCGCGGGTGGCGACAGCGATCACCGCCAGGATGCGGCCGTACGAATCGCGTGCGATGCGCTCCGCGGCAGCGCCGGCGGCACCCGCGCCGCCCTCCTCCGCGGGGTGGCCGGCGGTCATCGGTAGTCGAACGGCGTCCAGGCTCCGTCCACGAACCGGGTGCCCGAGGGGCGGATCTCCACGGCGCCCCAGTTCACCGACGGAGCCTTGCCGGCCCATCCGATCGCCTGGTCGAGGTCGTCCACCTCGATCACGAACGTCCCGCCGAGCTGCTCCTTCGTGTCGGCGTACGGGCCGTCCTGCACGCGCAGCGGCTCGCCGCCGCGCACCGTGGTGGTCGCCGACGACGGCTGCAGGACCTCCGCCGAGCGCAGCACGCCGGCTGCATCCAACGCCTTCGCGTAGTCGTCGAACTCGCGCATCCCCTCGGCCAGAGCGTCGGGTCCGAGATCCGCCGCGCTCATCTCGGGGTAGTGCAGCAGGAGTGTGTACCGCATGCGTTCGGTCCTTCCTCTATCGGGCTGTCGTGCATCGACCGTCTGATCGGCCGTGACACCCCTATGACGATCCAGGGGAGCCGCGATCGACAGCGCCGATCAGTCCGTGCCCAGTTCGTCCAGCATCCGGCGCTGCTCCTCGGTCAATCCGTCCTGCAGCTCGCGTCGGGCCGCGGCGGTGTCGCGCGACGGGATCGCGGCGGGGGACGGGGGGATGCCGGCGTCCCGCCCTCCGGTGGCCCGGTCGTAGAGCGCACCGGCGGAGCTTTCCACCCGGTCATCGATGGTGTCGTAGATCGCCCAGCCGACCAGGAGGATCACCGGCGGCAGGATGTACCCCCACAGCCATCCGCCGACGCTCACTGCGGAGAGCACGACGGTGAGGATCCACACGATGAGCGCCACGACGAAGACCACTGCGCCCTGCACGAGCTTCTCGCCCACGCGCGTGCGCCGACCCGCGGACCTTGCGACCATGCCCCGGAACGCCCGATGGATCAGCGGTTTGACCCAGATGGTCAGCGCCGTGAGGATGACGCCGGCCCACAGGGCGGACCAGCCCACGCGCGCCGGGGTGAGCCAGCCGATCACGAGCAGGACGACCACGTTGAACACCAGGAGGGAGAGGAAGCGCACGACCCATTTCTTCATGCCTGATACGTTGCCACGCGCCACCGAGGCGCGCCACCGCGGCGCCTCAGCGCATGCGGACGAGTTGGGTGAGGTCGTCGTTGGGCAGTTCGTCCACGATCGCCATCACCTCCAGGTCCACCAGGTCGGCTCGCCCGGACACGACTGTCAGGAACGCAGAGTCCGCGGCGTCACGGCCGGTGGCGATGCGCACCAGAGTCGAGCGCGGTGCGAGGGTGGTCGCATCCACCACGTGCCAGCCGTCGTTGACCCACGCTTCGGCCACCGCGTGGAAGTCCATGGGGAACAGTCCGGGCGCGTACACCGACACCACGCGCGCGGGCACGTTCAGGGCGCGCAGCAGGGCCACGGTGAGGTGGGCGTAGTCCCGGCACACCCCCTGCCGCGCCAGCAGCGTCTGCGTCGCGCCATCGGTGGGCAGACTCGAACCGGTCACGTAGACCAGGTGCGTGCCCACCCAGGACGAGACAGACGAGAGCAGCTCGGCCGGATCGGTGATGCCGCCGAACTCGGCGTACGCGGTCGGCCCCAGGGTGTCCGATTCGGCGTACCGGCTGGGTCGGCGATAGGTGATCAGGTCGGTCGGGCTCGCCACCGTCGAGGACGCGTCACCCTGGATGGAGGCGTCGTACGAGGCCACCAGGCGGCCGACGGGGCTGTTCACCCTGTGCAGGCGGGTGCCGTGCGCATCCGCGAGGGACTCGTACGTCAGCGGGACGCCGTCGACGCTGAACGCGATGTGCTCGGTGACGGGGGTGTGGTGTCCGCTCACGGCCATCGAGAAGACCAGCTCGGCCGGCTCGGTCACGTCCAGTTCGATGCGGCTGGCGACGTCTCTCTTCATCGGTCCAGAGTGCCATGTCCGCGTGTCGCCGGGGTTACGCGGGCAGTGCCTGTCGACATTCCGGGGAGGATGCGGTACTTTGCTCTCTAAACCGATCAACTAAACCGGTTTAGATCATCGAAGGCAGCGTAGCCGCATGGGTGAACCGCAGGGGGACCGGGCACGACGCCCGACCATCGCCGACGTCGCGCAGCGCGCGGGCGTCAGCAAGGGGCTCGTCTCGTTCGCCCTCAACGATCGCCCGGGGGTGAACGTCGCCACGCGTGAGCGGATCCTCGCGATCGCCGCGGAGCTGGGCTGGGCGCCCGATCTGCGCGCGCGCTCCCTGAGCACGAACCGCTCGTTCGCCCTCGGACTCGTCCTGCAGCGCGACACCGCCATCGTCGCGGGGGATCCCTTCTTCCCCGCCTTCATCGCGGGCGTGGAGCGCGAGCTCTCGACGGCGGGGCAGGCACTGGTCCTGGCGTCGGTGCCCTCGCCCCGTCGCGAAGCGGACACCTACCGCAAGCTCGCATCCGAACGGCGCGTCGACGGCGTCTTCCTCGCCGACCTGCGCGGTGGCGACGAGCGGCTGGAGCTCGTGCAGTCCCTGGGACTGGCGGCTGTCACGCTGGGGCATCCCGATGTCCCATCGCCGTTCCCCGCCGTGTCGGTGGACGACATCGACGGGGTGGTCGCCACCGTGGCGCACCTCGTCGAGCTCGGCCACCGGTCGATCGCGCACGTTGCCGGCTCCCCCGAGATGCTGCACGCGCGCCGCAGGCGCACGGCATTCGAGCGCGCCTGCGAGGACCGTGGCGTGGCGCACCGGGTCGTGGACACCGACTTCAGTGCGCGGCAGGGGGGTGAGGCCACCCGTGCTCTGCTCGCGGACGCCGCGCGCCGCCCCACCGCGATCTGCTATTCGAACGACGTGATGGCAATGGCGGGGATCGCCGTCGCGCAGCGCGCGGGCCTGTCCGTCCCGGGCGACCTGTCCATCGCCGGCTTCGACGACAGCGAGCTCGCCCGGCACGTGTACCCCTCGCTCACCTCCGTCGCGACGGACGCCGTCGAGTGGGGGGCGGCCGCGGCGCGCACGCTCCTGGCCGCGATCGCCGGCGACGCGATCGACGACTCCGAACTCGCCCCCGCGCGTCTCGTCGTGCGCGAGTCCACCGGTGCGGCACCCGCACCACCGCGCGACATGCCCAGGTGACCGGGCGGCTCAGGACGCGACGGACGTCGCGTCTGGATGGAAAGGAAGAACGATGCGAAGAAGCATGACGATCGCGGCATTCGCCGCCGCCGGGGCTCTCACCCTCACCGCGTGCGGCGGTGGCGGCGGGGGAGGCGGCGACGCCCTGGACGCCCGGGGCGACATCACCATCTGGTACTCGAACAACGAAGCCGAGATCCAGTGGGGCAAGCAGATGGTCGAGGCGTGGAACGCCGAGCACCCGGATGAGCAGATCAAGGCGCAGGAGATTCCGGCGGGCGACAGCAGCGAGGCCGTCATCAGTGCCGCGATCACGGCCGGGAACGCGCCCTGCCTGATCTTCAACACCTCGCCGGCCGCCGTCCCCCAGTTCGAGAAGGCCGGCGGGCTGGTATCGCTGTCCAGCTTCGAGGACGGCGACGACTACATCAACGCGCGCAGCGGCGACAACGCGGCGCAGTACGCCTCCGCGGACGGCGAGTTCTATCAGATGCCGTGGAAGTCGAACCCGGTCGTGATCTTCTACAACAAGGCCATGTTCACCGCGGCGGGTCTGGACCCCGAGGCGCCCGCCCTGGCCACGTACGACGAGTTCCTCGACGCCGCGCGCACGCTGACCGCGTCCGGGGCGGCTCCGTACGCGATCTACCCCTCACCGGCGAGCCAGTTCTTCCAGTCCTGGTTCGACTTCTACCCCCTGTACGGGGCGGAGACGGGGGGAACGCTTCTGGTCGAGGACGGCGAAGCGACCTTCGACTCCGACGCCGGCCAGGCCGTTTCGGAATTCTGGGCGACCATGTACGAGGAAGGGCTCGCCGGGCAGGAGGAGTTCAACGGCGACTCGTTCGTCGCCGGCAACTCCGCCATGACGATCGCCGGTCCCTGGGCGATCGACTACTTCGGCGACGACGTCGACTGGGGAACCGTGCCCGTGCCGACGTCCTCCGGAACGCCGGCCGAGGAGACCTACACGTTCAGCGATGCCAAGAACGTCGGCCTGTTCTCGGCCTGCGAGGCCAAGGGCACCGCGTGGGACGTGCTCAAGTTCGCCACGAGCGAGGAACAGGATGGACAGCTCCTCGAGCTGACCGGTCAGATGCCGCTTCGTGAGGACCTCACCGGCGCCTATCCCGACTTCTTCGCCGCCAACCCCGCCTACGAGGTGTTCGGCGACCAGGCCGGCCGCGTCGTCGAGGTGCCGAACGTCGCCAACTCGATCGAGGTGTGGCAGACCTTCCGGGACGCGTACTCCCAGGCGGTCATCTTCGGTGAGGGAGAGATCCCGTCGTTCCTCACCGACACGGCGGCCGAGGTCGACGCCCTGGTCGCCCAGGGCTGACGGTCGGACGGGCTCGATCATGTCCTCCGCCGTCGCGGAGCCGAAGACGGAGTCGGCCGGGTCCGGCGCGCAGCATGCGCGTTCGGCCCGGCGCCGGCGCCGCATCCTCGGCCAGAATCCGCTCGGGATCCTGCTCAGCGCTCCCTACCTGGTCTTCATCGGCGTCGTCTTCGCCTTCCCGCTGATCTTCGCGGTATGGATGTCGTTCCACGACTATTTCTTCGCTGCGCCGGGCGCCGATGTCGAACGCGAGTTCGTCGGCTTCGACAACTTCATCGCCGTGGCCACCGATCCGGCCGTGTGGCGCTCCTTCCTGAACGTCGGGGTCTTCCTGATCATCAACGTGCCGCTGACCGTCGTGCTCTCGCTGCTGCTGGCCACCGCGCTGAACCGGGTGGTGCGTGCGCGCCTGTTCCTGCGCGTCAGCTTCTACGTGCCCTATGTGACGGCATCCGTCGCGGTCGTCGGGGTGTGGCTGTTCATGTTCAGCGGCGGCGGGCTGGTCAACCAGGTGCTCGGGCCGCTGGCTCCCGATCCGTCCTGGCTGATCAACCCGTTCCTGGCCATGCCGACCATCGCCTTCTTCGTCACCTGGAAGCAGCTGGGATTCTTCATCCTGCTGTACCTGGCGGCCCTCCAGGCGGTGCCGAAGGAGCTGTACGAGTCGGCCGCCACTGACGGTGCGGGAGCGGTGCGCACGTTCTTCTCCGTCACAGTGCCGGGGGTCCGGTCGGCGACGCTGCTGGTGCTGCTGCTGGCGACGATCACCGGCGCCAACCTGTTCACCGAGCCGTACCTGCTCACCAACGGCGGCGGACCGAACGGCGCATCCACGTCCCCGGTGCTGCTGATGTACCAGAAGGGTCTGGAGCAGGGCAATCCGGATGTGGCGGCCGCCATCGGCGTGATCCTCGTCGTGCTGGTGCTCGCCCTGGCCCTGATCGAGCGCAAGCTCGTCGGAGATGAGGAGTCATGACCACCGGCACACGCGCAGACGCGCGCACCCAGGGCACACGCGCAGATCCGGGAGCCCACGTCGCGCCGAGCCGCGGCGGTCATCCCGGTCGCGGCGGGGCGATCGCACGCTGGGTCGTGCTGGCCCTCGGGGCGCTGCTGTTCCTGTTCCCCTTCTACTACATGATCATCGGCTCGCTGCAGACCAAGCCCGACCCGACTCCGGCGGGCGCCTTCCCGAATCCGGCGAACATCACACTGCAGAACTACGTCGAGATCAACGAGCGCATCAGTCTGCTGTCCGGCCTGGTCAACTCCGGCATCTTCACCGGCGGAGTGATCCTGTGCACGGTCGTGTTCGGGGTCCTGGTCGGCTATGCCCTCTCCGTGCTGCACTGGCGCGGCCGCGGGGTGACCTTCTCGATAGCGCTGCTGGTCCAGATCGTCCCCTTCCAGCTGCTGATGATCCCGCTCTACGTGCTGATCGCTCGGGATTACGGACTGGCCGACACGCACCTGGGCATGATCCTGCCGTTCGCCATCAACTCCGCGGCGGTGCTGATCTTCCGGCAGTACTTCATGCAGGTGCCGCGCGCGCTGTTCGATGCTGCCCGCATCGACGGGGCGAGCGAGATGCGCGTGCTGTGGAGCGTCGCCCTGCCACTGGTGCGACCGGCGCTGCTGACCGTGGTGCTGCTCACGTTCATCGGGCCGTGGAACGAGTTCCTCTGGCCGTTCCTGATCACGAAGGACCCGTCGCTGCAACCGTTGGCCGTTTCGCTGGCGAACTACATCACCACGGTGGCCGCCTCGGCATCCAACCCGTTCGGTGCGATCCTGGCCGGCGCTGTGGTGCTGGCCATCCCCGCGGTCGTGCTGTTCGTGATCTTCCAACGTCAATTCCAGAGCTCGGACATCGGGTCGGGCGTGAAGGGCTGACATGACCACCGCAGACCTGCCCACCGTGCCCTACCGGCTGACGCGGATCGGCGTGATCATGAGCCCGCGGGGGGACGATCCCCTCGAGCAGGAGGGGATCCTCAACCCCGCGTCCGGGCGCGGTGCGGACGGGGAGCTCTACCTTCTGCCCCGGATGGTCGCGGCGGGCAACGTGTCCCGCGTCGGGCTGGCCCGCGTCCTCGTCGAAGACGGGGTGCCGGTCGGCGTCGAGCGCGAGGGCGTGGTGCTGGAGCCGGACCGCTCCTGGGAACGGGGCGTCGGCAATGCCGGCGTCGAGGATCCGCGGGTCACGTGGATCGACGAGCTGCGTCTGCACGTGATGACCTACGTCGCGTACGGACCGCTGGGTCCGCGCACCGCGCTGGCCGTCTCCGAGGACCTGCGCGAGTGGCGTCGGCTGGGCCCGGTGCTGTTCGCGTACGACGATGCCCTCGACATCGATCTGAACCTGTTCCACAACAAGGACACCGTGTTCTTCCCGGAAGCTGTGACCGCGCCGGACGGGACGCGCAGCTTCGCGGTGCTGCACCGGCCGATGTGGGATCTGGGTGAGACCAGGCCAGGGCAGGGTGTGGTGGTGCCGGCCGGCGTGACCGATGAGCGACAGTCGATCTGGATCAGCTACGTTCCGGTCGAGGCGGTGCGCGCGGACCTGGCCGCGCTCACCGTGTGGGGGCAGCACCGGTTCCTGGCCGGACCCGTGTTCGACTTCGAAGCCACCAAGATCGGGGGAGGTCCGCCGCCGCTGCGGGTCCCGGAGGGCTGGCTGCTGCTGCACCATGGAGTGACGGGGCGGATCGAGAACGCGTTCGCGCAGCAGCAGAATGTGCACTACGCGGCCGGGGCGATGCTGCTGGACGCGGATGACCCGTCCGTCGTGATCGCCCGGACGCCGGAGCCGCTGCTGTCCGCCGAAACCGACGACGAACGCGGAGGAACCGTCCCGAACGTGGTCTTCCCGACCGCGGTCGAGGAGATCGAGGGGGTCCGCTACGTCTTCTACGGCATGGCGGATTCGAAGATCGGCGTCGCGCGACTGGACCACACCTGACGGCCGGCCCCCGGGTCAGTACGACGTGCGCTCGCCGGTGCCGTCGTCGGAGATGAACCGGGCCGCCAGGCCCTCGGAACCACGGGCGAGCAGCGACACATCGGCACCGACCAGGACGAACGACGCGCCCGCGGAGAGGTAGCGGTCGGCCACCATCGGGTCGAACGCGTTCACCCCGACCGGCTTGCCCGCACCGCGGACGACCTCGAACGTGCGCAGAACGGCCGCCTCCACGTCCGGATGGCTCTGCTGGCCGAGCGCGCCCATCGACGCGGCGAGGTCGGACGGTCCCACGAAGACACCGTCCACGCCCTCCACCGCGGCGATCTGAGCCGCGGCATCCACACCTGCGGAATTCTCGATCTGCACGAACAGGGACACGTGCTCGTGGGCGTTCTGCAGGTAGGCGTCCACGCGGTTCCATCGGGCGGACCGGGCCAGCGCGGATCCGACGCCGCGCGAGCCGAGCGGCGGGTAGCGCACCGCCTCGACGGCGGCCCGTGCCTCAGCCGCGGAGGACACCATCGGCACGAGGATGTTCTGCGCGCCCAGATCCAGCACCTGTTTGATGGTGACGAGATCGTTCGTGGGCACCCGGACCAGCGGTGTCGACGGATACGCCGACACCGCGTACAGCTGGGCGAGCGTGGATTCCAGGCCGTTGGGGGAGTGCTCCATGTCGATCAGCAGCCAGTCCAGACCCGCGTCGGCGCAGATCTCGGCGACCAGGGGCGATCCGGAGCAGACCCACATTCCGGCGAGCGGGCGGGATGCCGCGGCCAGGCGCTCGCGGAAGGTGGCGGCTAGCTGAAGCGGCATGTGATGGTTCCCATCGGTCCGTAGTCGCACAGCACCGTGTCGCCCCGCGAGACCCACAGGGGCCGGGTGAACGATCCGGCGAGGATGATCTCGCCGGCCTCCAGGCGGGTGCCGTGCTGGTGGAGCTTGTTCGCGAGCCAGGCCACACCCGTGGCGGGGTGGTTGAGCACCCCTGCGGCGACGCCGGTCTCTTCGATCGTCTCGTTGCGGTACAGCAGGGCGGACACCCAGCGCAGGTCGATCTGATCGGGGCGCATCGGGATGCCGCCGAGGACCATGCCGCCGTACGCGGCGTTGTCGGAGATCGTGTCCACGATGGTGCGCCCCTCCAGCTCGATGTGCGAATTGAGCACCTCGAGGGCGGGGGTGACGTACTCGGTGGCGCGCAGGACGTCGATCAGCGTGCAGCGCGGTCCCTCCAGCGGTTCGCGCAGCACGAACGCGAGCTCCACTTCGATCCGCACGTTCGAGAAGTCATCGAACGGGATCGTCGCCCCGTTGTCCCACACCGTGTCGTCGAACATCACCCCGTAGTCGGGCTCGCTGATGCCGGTCGCCTGCTGCATCGCCTTCGAGGTCAGGCCGATCTTGCGGCCGACCAGCCGCCGGCCCGCGGCGAGGTTCGTGTCGCGCCAGACGCCCTGGATCGCGTAGGAGTCCTCGATCGTCGCGTCCGGGTAGCGGGCGGTGATCCGCGGGATCACGCTGCGGGTGCGGCCCGCCTCGGCCAGCTCCTCGGCGATCGCCGCGATCGTCGTGTCATCCAGCATCCGTCATCCTCCGTCGCGCTGTGGGTGTGGCAGTCGGTGCCCCCGCGCCCGCCCATGTCCCACTATTCACTGTCTGGGGGCTCCAGAAGCTGTCTAATCGGGACACGGGCTGGCTGGGGCGGGGCGGGGCGGGCCGGTCAGAGCTGATTGCCCAGCTTGTACTCGCCCTGCTTCCAGCTCGGCAGCTCCTCCGGCGCGTCGGACGGACGCGTGTACGAGAAGCCGTCCGCGCCGATCGTGACGGCCATCTCGCTGGCGTCGGTGCGCGCGAGGACCGGCTGCGGATTGCCGTCCAGGTCCAGCACGAGCGAGGCCTCGGTGTACCAGGACGGCACCACCGGGGTGCCCCACCAGTCGCGGCGCTGGTTGTCGTGGACGTCCCACGTGACGACCGGATTGTCCGGGTCGCCGGTGTAGTAGTCCTGGGTGTAGATCTCCACGCGGTGCCCGTCCGGGTCGCGCAGGTACAGGTAGAACGCGTTGGAGACCCCGTGACGGCCGGGTCCCCGCTCGATCCGATCGGACATGCGCAGCGCGCCGAGCGTGTCGCAGATCGCCAGGATGTTGTGCTTCTCGTGCGTCGCGAAGGCGACGTGGTGCATGCGGGGCCCGTCGCCGCCGGTCATGGCCGTGTCGTGCACGGTCGGCTTGCGGCGCATCCACGCGGCATAGACGATGCCCGCGTCGTCCTGGATGTCCTCGGTCACGCGGAACCCGAGGCTCTGCATGAAGTTCACGGCGCGAGGCACGTCCGGGGTCACCTGGTTGAAGTGGTCCAGGCGCACCAGCTCCCCGGGGGTGTGCAGGTCGTAGCGCCAGGACAGGCGTTCGACGTGCTGGGTGTCGTAGAAGAACTCGTACGGGAAGCCCAGCGGGTCCTCGACGCGCACCGAGTCGCCGATGCCCTTCGTGAAGCCGTCGGCGCGACGCTCGACTCGGCAGCCGAGCTCCTCGTAGAACGCCACCGCCCGATCGAGATCCGCCGGGGTGCGAACGCGGTACGAGAAGGCGGCGACGGCCGCGACCGGTCCCTGGCGCAGGACCAGGTTGTGGTGGATGAACTCCTCCGTGGAGCGCAGGTAGACCGACTCGGAGTCCTCCTCCGTCACGTGCAGCCCGAGCACATCGACGTAGAACGCGCGAGAGAGCCCGAGGTCGGTGACGACGAGCTCCATGTATGCGCAGCGCAGGATGTCCGGCGCGGGCGACGCCGGCGTCGGGATGGGGTCGTCGGTGTGGATCGGGGCTTCCTGCGAGACGAAGAAGCCGGAGGAGGTGAGGGTCTTGTCAGTGGTCATCAGAGCGTCCTTGCCTGGGTGTCGGTCGACGCGATCAGCGCGGGTCGGGATCGTCGAGGTCGTTCGCGTCGTGGTGCTCCGCCTTGCCGAAGGTCGGGTTGTGCGCCGCGCCGAGGGTGATGTGCACGGCCTGCTGGTCGGTGTAGAAGTCGATCGAGCGGTAACCGCCCTCATGCCCCAGACCGGACGCCTTGACCCCGCCGAACGGGGTGCGCAGGTCGCGCACGTTGTTCGAGTTCAGCCACACCATTCCCGCTTCCACCGACTGTGCGAAGGTGTGCGCGCGCTTCAGGTCGCTGGTCCAGACGTAGGCGGCCAGGCCGTACTTGGTGCTGTTGGCCAGCGCGAGCGCTTCCTCGTCGGTGTCGAAGGGGGTGATCGCCACGACCGGTCCGAAGATCTCCTCCTGGAAGATGCGCGCATCCGCCGGGACGTCCGCGAACACGGTGGGTGCGACGAAGTTGCCGGTCTCGAAGCCCTCCGGCCGGCCGCCGCCCGCGACCAGGCGTCCCTCGGACTTGCCCAGCTCGACGTAGCCCATCACCTTGTCGTAGTGCTCCGGGTGCACGAGCGCGCCGACTTCGGTCTTCGGATCGTGCGGGTACCCGACGATCACTCGGGACGCCTGAGCCGCGTAACGCTCGACGAACTCGTCGTAGACCTCGCGCTGGACCAGGATGCGGCTGCCGGCGGTGCAGCGCTCGCCGTTGAGCGAGAAGACTCCGAAGATCGTGGCGTCCACGGCGGCTTCGAGGTCGGCGTCGGCGAACACGATCGCCGGCGACTTGCCGCCGAGCTCCATCGACAGTCCCTTCAGGAACGGTGCGGCGTTGCCGAAGATCAGCTGGCCGGTGCTGCTCTCTCCGGTGAACGAGATGAGCGGGACATCGGGATGCTTGACCAGTGCGTCTCCGGCATCCTCGCCGAGGCCGTTCACCAGGTTGAACACGCCCTGGGGCAGTCCCGCCTCTTCGAAGATGCCGGCCCACAGCGAAGCGGACAGCGGGGTGAACTCGGCCGGCTTCAGCACGACCGTGTTGCCGGTGGCCAGCGCCGGGCCGAGCTTCCAGGACTCGAGCATGAAGGGCGTGTTCCAGGGCGTGATCAGGCCGGCCACGCCGATCGGCTTGCGGTTGACGTAGTTGAGCTGACGGCCGGGGACTTTGAAGGCGTCATCGGTCTGGGCCACGATCAGGTCAGCGAAGAAGCGGAAGTTCTCCGCCGCGCGGCGGGCCTGGCCGAGTGCCTGCGTGATCGGCAGCCCAGAGTCGAACGACTCCAGCTCTGCCAGGCGGGCGTCGCGGGATTCGACGATGTCCGCGACCCGGTGCAGGACGCGCGAACGGTCGCGGGGCAGCATCCGGGGCCAGGGACCCTCGGTGAACGCGCGCCGGGCGGCGGCGACGGCGCGGTCGATGTCCGCCTTCTTGCCCGCGGCCGCCTGCAGGTAGGTCTGGTTGGTGACCGGGTCGAGGACGTCGAAGGTGTCCCCGTCGGCACTGTCGACGAACTGCCCGTCGATGTAGTGCTGGATGCGGGTGGGCAGGTCGGCCGGGACGCGGTGGGCCTGCACGCTGGTGGCGGTGTCGGTCATGGATTACCTCGCAGTGGTCTCAGAAAGCGGGGAGGCCGAGGGCCTCATCGGGATGTTCGTGGATCAGGTACGCGTCGAGGGTGGCGGAGCGGTGACGCCGAGCCACCATCTCGATGTCGCCCAGCGGGGCGTCGGACTCGATGAGCTGCAGGATCTTCTCGTGCTCGCGCACCGACTCGGCGGCCCGGCCGGGCACGAAGCTGAACGTGGAATCGCGCAGGTGCCCGAGCCGAGCCCATTCCGCGTTGACCAGCTCGAGGATCCTCGGGTTCGCGCACTGCGCGAACAGGATGGAGTGGAACTCCTGGTTCAGCGCCGTGAACGATCGCGGGTCGAAGTGGTCCAGCACCTCGACCATGAGTTCGTTGACCGCGCGGGCGCGGCTGATCTCGTCGGCGGTCAGGCTGCGCGCCGCCAGCGCGGTGGCGGTGCCCTCCAGAATGCTCAGCGCCTGCATGCTGTAGCGATACGCGGTGTCATCGACCATCGACACGTGCGCGCCGACGTTGCGCTCGAACGTGACCAGCCCCTCCGCCTCCAGTTGGCGGATCGCCTCGCGGACGGGCACGACGCTCATGCCGAGTTCGCCCGCGATCGAGCCCAGCACGAGCCGGTACCCCGGGGTGAAGTCCTGGTTCGCGATGCGGCCCTTGATCCAGTGGTACGCCCGCTGGGACTTGCTCTGGTCGCTCGGTGCCACCGTCATGATCTCGTCTGACGCCATGCGTCGTACCTCCCTCGCCACTCGGGGTTCATCGGGAACAGGCCGTCCACCGGATGCCCGGCCGCGACCTGGTCGGCCACCCACGCGTCTTCGTCCTCCTGGGCGAGCGCGGCATCGGCGATTTCTGCGGCGATCTCGGGCGGCAGGACGATCACACCGTCCGTGTCGCCGACCAGGATGTCGCCGGGCTGCACCGTGGTGCCACCGCACGCGATGGTCACGTCGTAGTCCCACGGCACGTGCTTGCGCCCGAGCACGGCCGGGTGCGCGCCGGAGCTGAACACCGGGATGCCGATCGCCGCGACCGCGTCGAAGTCGCGGATGCCGCCGTCGGTGACGATGCCCGCGGCGCCGCGAGCCTTCGCGCGCAGCGCCAGGATGTCGCCGAGGGTGCCCGATCCGGTCTCGCCGCGCGCTTCGATCACGATGATCTCGCCTTCGTCGACCGCGTCGAACACGCGCTTCTGCGCGTTGTACCCGCCCCCGTGCGAGACGAACAGGTCTTCGCGTCCCGGCACGAACCGCAGGGTCTTGGCGGTGCCGACGATCTTGGTGCCGGGGTGTATCGGGCGGACCCCGTCGATCGTGACGTTGTTCAGGCCGCGCTTGCGCAGCTGACCGGACAAGCCCGCCACCGGCACGCGCAGCAGCTTCTCGCGCAGCTCGGGCGACAGCGGCGCGCGCGCTGCAGGGACGGCGGCGGAGTCCCCGCCCGCGGGCGCGGGCGGTGCGAACTCCGCCGTCTCGTCCGCGTCGGGCAGCCCGGCCGCCGCACGGGATCCCCACGCCTCGGCGCGCTGCGTGTCATCCACTGCGGGGAGCGAGCCCAGCGTCTGGTCGAAGGGGATCGCGCCCTGCGTGACCGCCGTGACCAGCCGGCCCGAGGTCAGACCGGTGGCAGGGGCGTCCACCTCGACCTCGACCACGTCGCCGGGAACGACGACCGATGAGCCGGCCGGCGTCCCGGTGAGGATCACGTCGCCGGTCTCGAGGGTGAAGTGCTGGGACAGGTCGGCGACCAGCTGCGCGAGCGGGAACAGCAGGCCCGCGGTGGTGTCCTCCTGCGCCAGCACGCCGTTGACCCACGTCCGCAGCCGCAGCGCGGCAGGGTCGACGGCGCGGGCATCGATCAGGACCGGTCCGATCGGGGTGTAGCCGTCACCGCCCTTGGAGCGCACGTTCGATCCCTTGTCGTTCGCGCGCAGGTCGTACAGGCCGAAGTCGTCCGCGGCGGTCACCGCGTCGACGTGGTTCCAGGCGTCTGCCAGGGGCACCCGGCGGGCCGGAGCGCCGATCACCAGGGCGATCTCCCCCTCGAATGCCAGCAGCTCGGTGCCGGCGGGGCGCTCGATGGTGTCACCGGATGCCGCGACCGAACTGGACGGCTTGAAGAAGTACGAGGGTGCCGCAGGGCGGCGGCCGCGCTGGTCGGCGCGTGAGGCATAGCTGAGGTGGATCGCGATGATCTTCCCCGGGCGATCCGGCAACGGCCCGAAGCGGCCGGTGCCGGCATCCGTCGAATTGCTCATGAGCTCCCTCGCCCTTGCGTTGTATCTGAAATCGTATATTATCTGGAGGAGCCCGGCAAGCGCCACCCCCGCCTTGCCGAACGTACAGGGCTGGAATTGACATTGGAGTCACAATGAGCGCAGCATCGTCGCCCGGGTTCACCCCCACCGGCACCATCGCCAGCACCGTCGACCGGCGGCGCGTCGTCTTCGCGACCGTCGTGGGCACCACGGTGGAGTGGTACGACTTCTTCATCTACGCCACGGCCGTCGGGCTGGTCTTCGGACAGCTGTTCTTCGCGCCGCTCGGCGCCAACAGCGCGATCATCGCCTTCGCCACCGTGGGTGTGAGCTTCCTGTTCCGCCCGCTCGGCGCCTTCCTCGCCGGTCATTTCGGCGACAAGTACGGTCGCAAGGTCGTGCTGATGTGGACGCTCATCCTGATGGGTGCCGCCACCGCCCTGATCGGCGTCCTGCCCACCTACGAGGCCATCGGCGTCGCCGCGCCGATCCTGCTGGTCCTGCTGCGCATCCTGCAGGGGATCTCCGCCGGCGGCGAATGGGGCGGCGCCGTGCTGATGGCCGTGGAGCACGCTCCCAAGCAGCGCCGCGGGCTGTTCGGCGCATCGCCGCAGATCGGCGTGCCGCTCGGGCTGCTGCTCGCGTCCGGTGTGATGGCGCTGATGACGATCATCGCCCCGGGCGACGCGTTCCTGCAGTGGGGGTGGCGCATCCCGTTCCTGCTGAGCGTCGTGCTCATCCTCGTCGGATACTACGTGCGTCGCCGTGTCGAAGAGAGCCCGGTGTTCACCGAGCTCGCCGAGCGCAAAGAGAAGGCGCGGATGCCGATCGTGCAGCTCTTCCGAAAGCACACGCTCCTGGTCGTCATCGCCGCGCTCGTCTTCGCGGGCAACAACGCGGTGGGCTACATGACCACGGGCGGCTACATCCAGGGCTATGCCACCAACCCCGACGGTCCGATCGGGCTCGAGCGCGGTCCGGTGCTGTGGGCGGTCACCGGCTCTGCGGTGACCTGGCTGCTGTCGACCTTCTTCGCCGGATGGGTCTCGGACCGCATCGGCCGGCGGACCACCTACCTCATCGGCTGGATCCTGCAGGGGATCGGTGTGTTCACCCTGTTCCCGCTGGTGAACACCGGCAACGTCGGCCTGCTGTTCCTGGGCCTTGCCATCCTCACGATCGGGCTGGGCTTCACGTACGGCCCGCAGGCGGCGCTGTACGCGGAGCTGTTCCCCGCATCCATCCGCTTCTCGGGCGTATCGATCTCTTACGCGATCGGGGCCATCCTCGGCGGGGCATTCGCCCCGACCATCGCGCAGGCGCTGGTGCAGGCGACCGGCTCGACGATGGCCGTCACCTGGTACCTCGCCGGGATGACGGTGATCGGGCTGCTCGCGACGCTGCTGCTGCGCGACCGTTCCGGCATCCCGCTCGGCCCCGATCACGAGGACCAGCAGTCCGTGAGCCCGATCTACGGGCTCGCGAAGGCCTGACCGGGACCGGCCCGCGACACTCACCGGCGTCGCGCCGTATGCTCGGATCGCGGATCCCGGTCGCATCCGGCGGTGCGAACCGGAAGGGGTGAGGTGGACGAGGATCCCGGCAGGCGGCGTGGACGATTCGCCGGGCACCCGCTGTGGTGGTGGACGACCGCCGCCCTGACCGCCGTCGCGGTCGTCGGGGCCGTCGTCCTGCTGAGCCTTCCGGTCTGACGCGCGGTCCACGAGTCCGGGGCGGACGACAGGAGGCCGCCACCCGTGCGGATGGCGGCCTCCTGCGGGAACGTCCGCTAGCCGTTGAAGCTCTCGATGCACGAGGTCACCGGGTCGACGGACAGCGCCGGGTCGTCGTACTCGGCCTCGTACTTCTTGATCAGCGCCTTGTAGTCGTCCAGGACACCCTCCGCGTTGCTGAGCCCCGCAGCGGTCGCGTTGCGGACCCAGAGCTCGTCGTTGGTGTAGGTCTGGCCGTCCACCAGCGCTCCGAGCTCCTTGAAGTCGGCGACGGCGTCCTCGTCCCACGCGGTCAGGCTCTGCACGTTCGGGATGCTCGAGATCATCTCGCACTGCTCATCGGTGCCGACGAAGTGCGTTCCGTCCGCGCTGTCGTAGCCGTTCTTCCAGACCTCGATCTCGGCGCCGGAGTTCAGCTCGTCGGCGACCTCTTCGAGCGTCGCCTTGATGTCGTCCGGGAACTCGTCGTAGTAGTCCTTCGCCCAGTACATCGCGAACTCGGAGTACACGCCCAGCCCCGGGTCGACCCAGTACTTCAGCACCTCGCCGAGCTTCCAGGCCACGACGAAGTCCATCGCGCCCGCCGCCGCGCTGACCAGACCTGTCGAGAACGAGTTGTACGCTTCGTCGGCGGTCACCTGCGTGGGAATGACGCCGGCGGCGGCGAGGTTCGGAGCCGCGATGGTGCCGGCGGTGCGCATCGTGAGTCCCTTCAGATCGTCCGGACCTTCCAGCGGCACATTCGATCCGACCAGCAGGTTGCCCACCGACCACGTCGAGACCGAGTACAGGTTCTTGGCATCCAGGAACGCCTTCACGTCCTCGTTCGTCGCGGTCAGCTCCGCCATCGCCGCGGTGATCGCGGCCGAGTTCGTCGGACCGAAGGTGATCTCCGGGAGCGAGTTGGTCACGAAGATGGACGGCTGGTAGTTGGGCACTGTGACCAGCAGCTGGGCGCTGCCGTCCTCGAGGCAGGCGTACTGGTCGGCCTGCGCGCAGATCTCGTTCGCGGTGGTGCGGTTGAACGTGATCGCACCGTCGGTGCGTTCCTCGACCTGGTCCATGTACCACTCCTGCCCGGGTCGCAGAACCGACTGATCGGCGGCGACGGAGGTGATGGTGACCTCCCATTGACCCTCCGAATAGCCGCCGCCGGTCTCCTCCCCGGAGCCGCCCGACGGCGTGCCGCTGCTGCAGCCCGCGAGAACGGCCGCCGCCGTCACTGCGACCGCGACGCCGGTCAGCAGTCGTCGTTGATTTGGTGAAAACATCGGTGTTCTCCTTGGTGTGTTGTGTAGGTGTGATCGGGACGGTGAGCCGGTATCAGCTCCTTGGAGCGCTCGTGGCGCGACGTGCGGGCGCGGTCATGGTGCAGGGATCGTGGGGATCTCGGCCGGTATGCCGTTGAGTGCCGCATTCACGGCGTCGGATACGAATGAGGGCAGCCACAGGCTCAGCTCCGGCCACAGGTAGAGGATCACCAGGACGACGAGATCGACCACGATGAACGGCAGGATGCCGACGAAGACGGTGCCGCTGCGGACTCTGGCCACCCCCGCGGCGACGAACGAGTTGATCCCGACGGGCGGCATGACCATGCCGATCTCCATCAGCTTGATGATGAGGATGCCCAGCCAGATGCTCATCAGAAGCTCGGCAGCGGCCTGCGTGGGCGCGTTGGGGAAGAAGCTCGTCGCCAGAGCCATGCCGATCGGATGGATGATCGGAACGCTCAGCAGCAGCAGCGACATCTCCTCCAGGAACATCCCGAGCGGGATGAGGCAGATCAGGAGGATGGCCATCAGGATGTGCGGGTCCAGGTCCCACTCGCCGACGGCCTGCTTGATCCCGTTGGTGACGCCCGCGTGGACGAAGAACCGCGAGAAGATCACCGACCCGAAGATGATGAAGAAGACCATCGACGTGGTCGCGGCGGTATCCAGCAGGGAATCGCGGATCTGGATGCTCAAGCCCTTCGGCCCGAGCTTGCGCCGTTCGATGATGAGGATGATCACCGACACGACCGCACCGAACGCGGCCGACTCGGTCGGTGTGAACAGGCCGGAGAAGATGCCGCCGATGATCACGGTCGCCAGCACCACCACGTAGACGACGCCGCGCCACGGGAGGTTGCGCCAGTTCTTCGTCTTCGCGCTCAGCCCGATGCTCATCGTGAGCGTTCCGGTGTCCGTGCGTCGGGTGTTGCCCTCGACGGCGGCCCGTGCCCTGGTCTCCTGCTGCAGCGATTCGAAGGAGGCGATGAAGTTGAGATCCTCGGGCTTGCGGAGCTTCTCCACGCCGACCCGGCGAGACCCGATCGCCATGATGTAGACCACGTAGCCCAGGAAGGAGATGGCGACCGGGATGAGACCGGCCACCAGCATGGGGGCCACGGAGGTGTTCGTGATCACCGCGTAGATGACGATGAAGGTGCTCGGGGGGATGAGGATGCCCACCGTCCCGGCGACCGCCACCATGCCGGTGGCCAGCCCGGCGGGATAGCCGTGTCGGCGCATCTCGGGGACCGCGAGCTTCGACATGGTCGCGACCTTCGCGATCGACGATCCGGACACCGCCGAGAACCCGGCCGCGGCGATCACCGTCGCCACGCCGAGGCCGCCCGGCAGGTTGCGGGTGAAGTAGGCGGCGATCTCGAGGGCGTACTCCGCGATCCGCGCCCGGACGGCGAACAGGCCGACCAGCATGAACATCGGGATGATCGTCAGCGTGAAGCTGTAGGAGTTCTGGAACGTCTCGTTGACCATCACCGAGACCGCCACGGTGGGCGTCTTGACCATCATCAGGCCGAGCGCCCCGGAGATTCCGAGTGCGAAGCCGATGGGCACCCGGATCGCCAAGAGCAGGAACATCAAGGCGAGGGTGATCCAGATCGCCAAAGTCGAGTCGATCATCGGCGCTCGTCCCCTTCCGCTTCAGGTGACCGGGCGCCGTCGAACGAGAGCTCGTGCTCGGCGAGACTCGCTGCTCGCAGCGCCTCTCGGTCGGTGAGCACACCCGGGGCGCTCACCGGCGCGTCATCGAACTGCATGACATCGTCGTAGGGCCGTCGACCTCGGAGCGCCCGCAGCAGGTTCAGGAGCACGACCAGCAGGAACGGCACCAGCGCGGCCGCGAACACCCAGCGCCAAGGCCACAGGGGAGTCAGACCGACGCCGTTGATGACCGTCTCGGGCACCGGCCAGGTCCGCCCGATGGCCCGCTCCACGGATGCCCACAGCAGCCACACGAGGTAGCCGCTGGCCAGCGCCCAGATCACGATGTCGAGGATGTGGTTCGCCTTCGGGCCGAGTCGCTCCGTGACGACCTGGACGGAGACCTGCTCGCCGCGGACCGTCGTCCATGCCATCCCCGCGAAGGTGGCCGTCACCAGCAGACCGCTGACCGTGTTCGTCACGTCGAACGGCTGACCGAACCACCTGGCGACCACCGACGAGACGAACGCGGCGACGATTCCCAGCGTCGCGAGCGTCGCGATGATGGCCGATACCGCAGCGGTCCACACCACCACGTTCTCCACGACGGGGATGGGGTCGTCCTTCAGTCCTGGTGCACTCATCGTCGAGCCCTCCTAGTCGCTCGGTGTCGACCCGAAGCTTCAAGGAGCATGACGCTACCGCACCGGCGCAGCGGTCGCGACGGATTCCTCGGGACACGAATCAACGTTTCAGCCACGCCGTCGCGGCCTCCTTGAACCGGCGGGACGAGACGGCGCTGGTGTGCGAGCGGGCCGGCAGCGAGACGTACTCCGCGCCGATGGCGCGGGCGAGCGCATCGCCGCCGGCGGCGATCGTGTCGCGTTCGCCGTTGACGATGCACGTCGGCGTGGCGGGTGCCGCTCCGTGCCGGAGCGGCGGCAGCGCGTCCGCGCGGATGCCTTCGACGACGTCCATCAGGCGGGACAGATCGTTGCCGGGGACCAGCGCGGCCATCCGCATCAGCGCCGCGGTCGGCGGGTGGGTGATCGCCGTGCCCCGGAAAGTGGCGGTTCGCGCGGCATCCAGGTCGAAATCGGTCAAGGGCGAATCGGATGCGAAGCCGCCGAGCACGAGGGGCCCGATCCGCCGCGGGTGGGCGATGGCGAGGTCCCAGCCGAGCCGTGCCCCGAACGAGTAGCCGAGGTATCCGACCCGATCCAGGTGCAGTGCCTCCAGCACGGCGACGAGGTCGGCGAGGAAGAGCTCGTGGCGGTAGTGCTCCGCGCCCGGCGGCCGACCGCTGTTGCCGTGACCGCGCAGATCGACGACGATCCCGCGCAGTCCGGCCTCGTGCAGGGCGGTGTCCCACCCGGTTCGTCGCCAATTCTGTGCACCATTCGACGCGAATCCATGCACCAGAAGAACAGGCCGGCCGTCCGCGGAGCCCACGTCATCCCACGAGATGGGCACCCCGCCGGACTGGACCGTCGGCATCAGTCCTCGTCATCGGGTGGACGCAGCGCCACCCGCCGGACCGGTGTCTCGTCCGCGGCCGGGATCGTGCCCACGATGCCGGCCGTCTCGTCGGCGACCTCGAAGGTGATGAGGGGGTCGCCGACCCGAACAGACTCGCCCTCCTGCGAGCCCAGTCGCGCGACCACACCCGAGACGGGTGAGGGGAGTTCGACCGCGGATTTGGTGGTCTCCACCTCGACCAGCACGTCGTTGCGCTCGACCAGGTCCCCGACCCGCACATGCCACTCCAGGATGACAGCATCCTCGAGCCCCTCACCGAGGTCGGGCAGGGGGAAGGACAGTTCAGCCACGGCGGTACTCCAGCACTCGTTGCATCCCGAGCAGGATGCGATGGACACTCGGAATCTGCTCGTCCTCGAGGGCGCCGGAGGGGGTCGGGACGTCGTAACCGGTCACGCGCTGCACCGGCGCGCGAAGCCTGTCGAAGAGCCGCTCGGTGATCCGCGCCGAGACCTCGGCTCCGAGGCCCGCGGTCCGCGCCGCTTCGTGTACGACCACCGCGCGCCGGGTGCGGCCGACCGACTCGGCGATCGTGGCGGTGTCGATGGGGGAGAGCCACCGCAGGTCGACCACTTCGGTCTCGACGCCGTCCTCGGCCGCGATGTCGGCCGCGCGCAGTGCCCGATCGACCATCGCCCCCCAGCTCAGGATGCTCAGGTGCGTGCCCGGACGGACGATCCTCGCCCCCCGGACGCCCCCGGATCTCGCCAGGTCCACCTCGCTCTTCTGCCAGTAGCGCGACTTCGGCTCGAGGAAGATCACCGGGTCGGGATCCTGGATCGACGCGCGCAGCAGGTGATAGGCGTCGTGCGCGTTCGAGGGGCTGACCACCTTCAGGCCGGCCACGTGCGCCCAGAAGGCCTCCGTGCTCTCCCCGTGCAGCTCCGGAGCGCGGATGCCGCCGTAGCTGGGAACGCGCAGGGTGATCGGCATCGGAAGCCGGCCGCGACTGCGATACCGGTATCGCGCGACCTGGGAGACGATCTGGTCGAACGCGGGGTATGCGAATCCGTCGAACTGGACCTCCGGAACAGGGCGGAATCCAGCGATCGCCAGGCCGACGGCGGTGCCCAGAATCGCCGACTCCGCCAGCGGCGTGTCGAAGACCCGTACCGGTCCGAATCGCGCCTGCAATCCGTCGGTGACGCGGAAGACTCCACCCAGAACGCCCACATCCTCGCCGAAGACGAGCATCCGGGGGTCGGCTTCCAGCTCGTCGGCCAGAGCGCGATTCAGCGCCTGCTGCACGGAGAGGGTCTGCGTGGTCCTGCTCGTCCCGTCCGAGTCGGCACGCATCGTGGCGGTCATGCGCGAGCGTCCTGGGCCCAGGCGTCGCGCTGCTCGACCAGGTCGTCGGTGAGCTCCGCGTACACGTTCTCGAACAGCGTCTCGCCCCCACGGGGTGGAAGGGTGGTCAGGTAGCTGCGGATGCCCTCCAGCCAGACGGCGGCTTCGGAGTCCACCTCGGCGACGAACGACTCGTCGATGATGTCCCGCTCCAGCGCGCTGCGCCGGTAGCGGATGACCGGGTCCTCACCGGCGTCCCGGCGTTCGTCCTCGAGGGTGCGGTACCGCCCGGGATCATCCGATGTCGCGTGCGGTCCGCGTCGGTAGATGCGGGATTCGATCAGCGTCGGCCCCTCACCGCGTCGCGCGCGCTCCACCGCGTCCATCACCGCGGCGCGGACCGCCAGCAGGTCGTTGCCGTCGATGGCCACGCCCGGGAAGCCGTACCCGGCGGCGCGGGCCGCGATGGAGCCCCCGGCCACCTGCTCGGCCAGCGGCACCGAAATCGCCCACTGGTTGTTGCTGACCAGGAACACCACGGGAAGCTTCCACACCCCCGCGAAATTCATCGCCTCGTGCGTGTCGCCCTGGCTGGTGCCGCCGTCGCCGATGCAGGCGAGGGCGACTCCGTCGCGCCCGTCGATCTTCTGCCCGAGCGCCCAACCGACCGCGTGCGGTCCGTTCGAGCCGACGACGGACTGGATGGGGGTGAAGCGCGACGCGACGGGATCGAAGGATCCGCCGTTCCAGTCGCCGTTGTGGTTTCCGAGGTAGCCGAGGATGTCGACCCCCATCGCGAGGGCGAGCCCCAGTTCCCGGTACATCGGAAAGACGAAGTCCCGGGTTCGATCCAGCGCTGCGGCAGCTCCGACCTGCGTCGCTTCGTGGCCGATCGACGGCGGGAAGCCGGGAATGATCCCCTGCCGATGCCAGCGGACGAGCTCGACGTCCAGTGCACGGGCGCGTATCACGCAGGTGTACAGCTCGCGTTCTTGCTCGCGGGTCGGTTCAGGCACGGCGGCACCTCATTCTGTGGACGATAAGCCGATCGAAGGACCGATATCTGTCGCACCGGAGAGCCGGATTCCGTGCCTCTTTTTCAGGCACAGGCGGCGCCGATGCCGCCTGACAACGGTCAGCATAGCGTGCGGTTCAGTCCGGTGCGCCGGGGATCCACCTCGTCAGCGCCGACGGGTGCTGGGCGAACTCGCTCTCGGACGCGGTGGTGAACACCTCCCGCGTGTAGGGGAACAGGCCGGAGCGGAAGTCCACGCTCTCCAGGAGCTCGGCGATGTTGCGCTGCACCTCGACCAGGCCGCCGAGCGGCATCCCGCCCGCCTCGTAGTCGTGCGCGAGCGCCTTGGTCAGGCCCTGCCGCAGTGTGGCGCCGTCGGCGAGACCGCCGTACAGGATGGCCTGTGCGGATGCCGGATCCAGCCCCAGTCGTTCGATGAGCCAGGCGGTCTCGGCAGCGGCGACGAAGTTGATCGAGACGAGGAAGTTGTTGATGAGCTTCAGGGCGAGCCCGCGACCGGGGCCGCCGAGATGGGCCACGCGCTGCGTGTAGGCCTCGGCGATCGGGCGCAGCTGGTCGACGCCCGCGGCTTCGCCGCCAACCGCGCAGACCAGGGTGCCCGCCTCGGCGCCCATCGGCCCACCCGAGACGGGCGCGTCCAGGTAGTACGCGCCGCGCTCCGCGAATGCCGCGGCGACCCGCTCGGCCAGCAGCGGTGAATACGTGCCGTGATCGGCGAAGAGCTGTCCCGGTCGCGCGTGGCGGAGCAGCCCGGCGAGATAAACCTCCTCGATGGCCGTGCCGTCCAGCAGACACCCGAGGACCACATCCTGGTCGGCCACGTCTGCGAGCTCGTCAGCACGCGTGGCCCCCGCCCCGAGCAGCGGCTCCAGCGCCGCCGGGGAGCGCCCCCAGATCTTCACGTCATGGCCGGCGGAGAGCAGATTGCGCACGATCGGCGCACCCATCGCTCCGACACCGGTGAAGCCGATCCTCGTCATCACCGGGCCTCCCGCTCGCGGAGATCCTCGTCCACGAGGAAGTCGAAGTCGCAGCCCTCGTCGGGCTGGAGCGCATGCTCGGCGTACAAACGGCCCCAGCCACGCCGCGGCGGTGCGATGCCCACCGTCACCGGCCGGCGCGCGGCCAGTTCGCCGGGCGGCACCAGCAGGTCCAGCCGGCCGGCGTGCGTGTCCAGTTCGATCTCATCGCCATCGCGCACGTACGCCAACGGGCCGCCGACCGCGGCTTCGGGAGAGACGTGCAGGACGACGCTGCCGCTGGAGGTGCCGCTCATCCGGGCGTCCGTCACGCGCAGCATGTCGGCGACGCCGAGCCGGACGAGTTTGGCGGGGATGGGCACGTGCCCCACCTCCGGCATGCCGGGGCCGCCCTGGACGCCCACGCCGCGGAGCACGAGCACGGAGTCCGCGTCCACGTCCAGGTCTTCGCGGTCGATCTTGGACCACATGTCCGCGACACCGTCGAACACGATCGCCCTTCCGCGGTGGCGACGTTTGCCGGTAGCGGCGCCGGCCAGCTTCATGACAGCGCCGTTCGGCGCGAGTGACCCGCGCAACACGCATATTCCGCCGTCCGGAGTGAGGGGTTCAGCCGGATCGGCGATCGGGCCGTCGCCGATCCGGGGCGCGACCCCGTCGAACACGTCACCCCAGCTGCGCCCGTCCGCGGTGAGCTCCTGCTCGTGCAGCAGGTGGCGTATGCCCGCAGCGACAGCCGGGACCCCGCCCGCGGCGTCCAGGTCGCTGAGCAGCGCGCGTCCGTTCGGCTTGACGTCCGTGATGAAGGGCGTCGAGCTGGACCATTCCCGGAGCCGTTCCTGTCCGATCCGCAGGCCTGCCCGACCGGCGATCGCTTCGAGGTGGATGAGCGCGTTCGTCGAGCCGCCGAGGGCGCAGGTCACCCGCACCGCGTTCTCGAGGGACGCCATGGTGATCCGCGCGCGAGGTGCGATGCCCCCCGAGACGACCTGCACGATCAGCCGGCCGCTGGCCTCGGCGATCGACTGACGCTCGGGTGCCGCGGCGGGCGCGAGGGCGGAACCGGGCAGTGCGAAGCCGAGCAGCTCGCCGATCGCGGCCATGGTCGTCGCGGTGCCCATGACGTTGCAGGTGCCGGGACCGGCGTGGATGACGCCCTCGAATTCCGCCCAGTCCGCGTCGCTGATCTCGCCCACCCGACGTCGGTCGATGATGTCCCATTGCGCCTCGACGGTCGTCGGTGCGCCCTTCCAGCAGGCGACCGGTCGTGGCCCGCCCGTGACCAGCACCGCCGGCGTGCCCGCGCTGATCGCGCCCATCAGCACCGCCGGAACCGTCTTGTCGCACCCGCCCAGAAGCACGACGCCGTCGATCGGCGACGCCAGGATCGTCTCTTCGACATCGATCGCGAGGAGGTTGCGCAGGTACATCGAGGAGGGCCGGCTGAACGGCTCGCTCACCGAGATCGTCGGGAATTCCAGTGCTAGCCCCCCGGCGGCCTCGACGCCGCGCTTGACAGCGGCGGCGAGCTCCCGGAAACCCGAATTGCACGGATTCAGCTCGCTCCAGCTCGTGCAGATCCCGATGATGGGATGCCGGCGCACCTGCTCGGCGCTGTACCCCTCGGCGCGCAGGAACGCGCGATGCACCATGCCGTCCGCGCCCGGATCCCCGAAGATCCGCCCATCGAGCCGATGTATGTGTTCCTGGGACATCCTTGTTCCCTTCGCGCCGCCGGCAGAGCCCCGCTCCGTCGGATCAGGCTCCTTTGGAATCGCCGTCGATGGACAATGCCTGGCCGCTGATCGACCGCCCCGCATCGGAGGTCAGGAATGCGATCAGGCCCGCGATCTCGTCTGCGGTGACGAAACGCTTCAGGGACTGGTTCGCCAGCGCGGCATCCCGCTCCTGCGCGAGCGACCGCCCGCTGCGCTCGGCCCGTCCGGCCAGCACCTGCTGCATGCGCTCGCCGGCGACCGCACCGGGGAGCACGGCGTTGACCGTGACATCGAACTCACCCAGCTCCAGTGCGAGCGTCTTGGCGAAACCGATCAGGCCCCACTTGCTCGTCGCGTACGCGAGCCGCTGCGGGTACCCGACCCGCCCGGCCAGCGATGACATCACCACGATCGCGCCGCAGCGGGATTCGATGAGGGCGGGCACGGCGGCCTGGGTGACCCAGAACGTGCCGTCCAGATTCACCTGCATGACGCGACGCCAGTCGGATTCGGAGATGTCCTGGATCGGCGCCGTGGGACCGCCGATGCCGACGTTGTCGACCAGGACGTCCAGTCCTCCCATCTCCGCGACCGCTTCTGCCACGAACGCGCGCGCCGCCGTGCGGTCCGCGATGTCGCACCGCCGCATGGTCACGCCGGGAAGGTCGCGGTCGGCGGCTTCGCCGACATCGCACCCCCAGACGATGTCCCCTCGACGCACGAGTGCGTCCACGACGGAACGGCCGATGCCGCTTCCGGCACCGGTCACGATCGCGCGCCGCGGCGTTTCCTGCATGAGATCTCCCACGTTATAGTCCGCGACCCGGGGTCAGAATCGCCCGGGGATCCAGGGCGGCTTTGATCCTGCGCTGCGTGTCCAATGCGACCGGGTCCAGCTGCCAGGTCATCTCCTCATACTTCACCGATCCGACACCGTGCTCTCCGGTCACCACGCCCCCCACCGACAGGGCCAGCCGGGTGATCGCGTGCACCACCGCCTTCGCGGCGGCGTATCCGTCCGGGGTGTCCTCCGCCTCGACCGTCGGGTGGAGGTTTCCGTCGCCCGCATGCGCGACGGTCGCGATTGCGCGGTCATGGCGGCGCGCGATCTCCTGGATGCCGGCGAGGACCGCGGCCAACGCTCCCAGGGGGATCGCGACGTCGCATCCCATCCGCAGCCCGTGCGCGGTCAGGGCGGGATGGGCGAGCCGCCGTGCGTCGAGGAGCTCGTCGCCCTCTGCGATCGAGGCGTCCGTCGCTCCCTCACTCAGGCACAGCGCCACCATGCTCTCGGCGGCCGCGCGGGCGGACGGGCCGACGGTCTGCCCCACCAGGAGGGCGGAGACGCCGTCGGTGCGCAGGTCGCCCGCGCGGTACGCCTCGATCATCCGGACGCTGCTCGCGTCCAGCAGTTCCAGCACCTCGGGCACCAGCGGCCCGCGGGAGATCGCGCCGACGGCGTCGGCGGCTGCGGTGAGCGTGGCGAAGGACGCGCGGAACGAACAGGACGTGCCCCGCGGCACGGGGGCGAGGAAGACGGTGGCCTCGGTGATCACGCCGAGCGTTCCCTCCGAGCCGACGAACAGGCTCGTCAGATCCAGCCCGGTGACGTTCTTGCGGGTGCGGGAACCCGTCCGCAGCACTCTGCCGTCGGCGAGCACGACCTGCAGAGCAGCGACCGACTCGCGGGTGACCCCGTGGGCCAGCGCACGCAGCCCCCCGGCGTTGGTGGCGATGTTCCCCCCCACGGTGCAGTGCCGGGAGCTGGCCGGATCGGGGGCGAAGAACAGTCCGTGGGCGCGAGCCGCCGCGTCGAGGTCGGCGGTGATCACTCCCGGTTCGACGACGGCGATACGGTCGACCGGATCGATGGAGAGGATGCGGTTCATCGCCGCGGTCGACACGACGATCCCGCCCGGGTAGGCGACGGCGCCGCCGGCCGTTCCCGTCCCGCTCCCGCGGACGGACACGGGCACCCGCGCGTGATGCGCCCAGCGCAGTGTGGTCACGATGTCGGCGGTGTCGGCCGCCTCCACCACGGCCGCCGCCGGTCCTTCGGGCCGCGCGACCGACGCGTCCCGGGCGTACGGCGCGATCTGGTCCGGGTGCAGCAGGAGACGGCCGTGCAGCATCCGCCCCAGTTCGGCGCGCACGCGGGTGCGCCGGTCCGAGAGGTCGTCGGGAATCGGCGGCCCGTCCACACCGGATGTCATCGGTGCGGCGGCGTCTCGGTCTCGTAGTCCAGGACGAGGGTGCCCTGAGTCGCCCGGTAGTAGCGCTCGAACGCACCCGTATCGGCGGGGTGCGGGTACAGGACGACCAGCTTGTGCATCTCGGGCCTTTCCACAGGTGACATCTCCATGGTGGCCCGGCCGGACCGGAAAGCCGCGGACCCGCGGGCCGGCCTGCGCAGGGGAGGCACAGCTGTGCGCCGATGGACAAGTCCGGAGCGGGACCGGTGGCACACACTGAGCGGAGGAGGTCGGTGCCTGCGCGGCGGTGTCGCGCCGTCGCGGCCCGCAGCACGCACGAATCGGGAGTACGCAGCGATGGTGGATGACAAGACTCTTCAGGTGGGCTTCGTGGGTCTCGGGATGATGGGCACACCCATGTCACGCAATCTCGCGCGCGCCGGGGTCGGCCTCCGCGTCTACGACGCGGACGCCGACCGCACCCGGACCGTGGCATCCGAGCTCGGCGTCGCCGGGGTCGTGGACCCGGCGGAGCTGGCCGCGTGCGACGTGATCGTCACCATGCTGCCCACCAGCGCGATCGTGCGGTCCGTGTTCCTGAACGGCGACGGTGCACTGCGGATCCCGCTGCGCCAGGGGACCGTGGTGGTCGACATGAGCTCATCCGACCCCACCGAGACCGTGGCGACCGGGCGTGCGCTTGCCGCCTTCGGTGTCCGCCTGGTCGATGCCCCGGTCTCCGGAGGTGTGCCTCGGGCGGCCGACGGGACGTTGGCGATCATGATGGGCGCCGACGACGAGGATGCCGCGGCCCTGGCCGAACGGGTGGTGGAGCCGATGAGCCGGTCTGTGTACCGCACCGGCGGGCTGGGCACGGGCGACGCGATGAAGGCGCTGAACAACTTCGTGGCCGGCGCCGCGTTCGCCGCCACGTCGGAGGCTCTGATCGCGGGACGGCAGTTCGGCCTGGACCCGCAGCTGATGATCGACATCCTCAACGATTCGACGGGCCAGAGCTTCTCATCGACGCACGTCTTCGGGCCGCACGTCGTCGCTGAGAAGTACGCCAGCGGCTTCTCCCTGCCCCTGATCACGAAGGACATCCGCATCGCGCGCGACCTGCAGCGCGGCATGGGGCGCGATGCGCCGGTGTGCGAGGCGGTAGCGTCGAGCTTCGAGGACGCGCTGGACGCCCTCGGGGGCGTGGACCACACCGCGGCACACCGCTTCTGGAGCGGCGAGACGCGCTGACCCTGCGCGTTCGCACCCTCGGACGCACGCAGATCGGAGGGGACGATGGATGCACCGACGCCCGGACTGGAACCGGCATTCGACGTGGACGCGACATTGGGTCCGCTGCAGGATCACGGCATGACCCGTGCCGGGCACCGCCGGGTCATCCCGATCGCCGGCGGTACCGTGCGCGGACTCTTCGACGCCGAGATACTTCCTGGCGGCGCCGACTGGCAGGTCGTGCGGCCGGACGGATCCGTCGACATCGACACCCGCTACACCGCCCGGACTCCGCAGGGCGAGTTCGTGCATCTGCGCACGTCGGGGGTGCGCAGCGGCGACCCGGCCGTCCTGGAGGCGCTCCTGCGGGGGGATGCCGTCGACCCGAGTCGCTACTACTTCCGGGTGGCGGTGTACCTGGAGACCTCGGCGCCGCGCCTGCTCCATCTGCAGAGCGCGATCTTCGTCGCCTCGGCGATCCGCGCAGCCGATGCGGTCCGGTACCGCGCCTACCGCGTCACGTAGCGCGTGCGGGCGGAGAGCGCCAGGTCAGCGCACGCTCCGTCATCCTGAGCTGCGCACTGCGAATCGACTCTGATGCCCCTCCGCGGGAGTGCGGAGACGGGAATCCACCCGGGCCATCCCGCCGGTCACCTCACCCGTCGAGGCGGCACCCAGCAACGCGAGGGTCCGGCGCAGCCCGGACTCGAGGATCCTCAGCGCCTGGTCGACGCCCGCTTCGCCGCCGGCGGCCAGTCCGTACAGATACGCCCGGCCGATCAGGGCGGCATCCGCGCCGAGGGCGAGCGCTGCGGCGACGTGCGCGCCGGAACGGATGCCGCCGTCCACCGCGACGAACATGTCCGGTCCGACGGCCGCACGGATCGCCGGCAGCGCTTCAGCCGGTGCGATCGCGCCTTCCAGCTGACGCCCGCCGTGGTTGGAGACCACCAGTCCGTCCATCCCGTGCTCGCGCAGCGCCACGGCGTCGGCGGGGGACAGCACCCCCTTCACCACGATGGGGCCCTCCCACAGGCTCCGCAGCCATTCCAGGTCGCGGAAGGTCACGGCCGGATCCAGCAGCGCGTTGGTCTGGGCGACGAAATCCCCGCGCGGTCCACCGCCGGTCGCGAAGCCGATCGGCTCCGAGGTGAGGACCCGCCATACCCAGCGCGGGTGGCGCGCGAACCCGATCGCGGTGCGCAGGGGCACGCTCGGCGGGAACTGCAATCCGGCGCGGACGTCCCGCAGCCGCTCTCCCGCGACCGGCACATCGACGGTGAGCATGAGCACCCGGAAGCCCGCCCGGCGGGCCCGCTCGATGATCGTCCGTGCGGCGTCCCGGTCGCGCCAGAGGTACAGCTGGAACCAGCGGTCCAGCGCGGGCGCCGCCTGCGCGAACGCCTCGGGCGAGGTCGAGGCCATGGTGGACAGCGCCGCCGGGATGCCGTGGGCCGCGGCGACCCGCGCGACCGCCGCCTCGCCTTCCGGGTGGAACACGCGAGTCAGACCGATGGGTCCGAGGATGACGGGTGCGGCGGCGGGACGTCCGAGCATGTCCGTCGTGGTGTCCACGACGCTGACGTCGCGGAGGACGCGCGAGACCAGTCGCACCCGGTCGAAGGCGTCGCGGTTGCGAACGGAGGCGACCTCGTTGCCGGCGGCGCCGTCCAGATAGTCGAAGACCGGTCCGGGCAGCCGCCGGCGCGCCCGCTCGCGCAGGTCGGCGATGTCCGCCGCCGATCGGACGGACCGGCGCGGGGGACCCTCGCCCAGCCGCACCATCCGCGCCGCTTCGCGGATCGACGGCACCGCACGGTGTGGGCTCATCGCCGCCCTCCCGCGGCCATGCGCAGCGCATCGGTGAAGGACTCCAGCACGGGCACGGGCAGCTTCGCACGCCGGGCTCGTTCCAGCACGGCGCCGGGGATGGACTCGATCTCGGCGGGACGGCCCGCGATGACGTCCTGCAGCATGGAGGCGCGGTGGTCTGCGTGCGCGACGAGTGCATGATCGATCGCTGCGTGGATCCTCGCACCGTCGGCGGAGACGCCCTGCGCGTGGGCCACGGCGAGCACCTCGTCCACGAGGCGGGTGATCACTCGGCGGCCGGGCGGGTTGTCCATCCCGGCGTTGCTCAGGCCGGTCAGGGCGGCCGGTACGTTCAGGGCGGTGTTGAACGCCAGCTTCTCCCAGATCGCCGCGTCGATGTCGGCGGGGAGCCGGACATCGAAGCCGGCGGATGCCAGGACCTCGGCGACCTCCCCGGCCCACGCCTCCCCGCCGGCGGCGAACGCGCCCACGTCGAGATGGCCCTTCCCGAGCGAGCGGACACCTGTCGTGCCCTCGGCATCCGCAGGCAGGGAAGCCACCCCCTTGATGATCCGATCGGCGGGAAAGGCCTCGGCGATGATCTCCGGGTTGCCCAGCCCGTTCTGCAGAGTGAGCACGCCGGCGCCCGCGCCTGCCATGCCGGCGATCGATGCCACGGCGGAGCGGGTGTGCATGCCCTTGGTGAAGATGACGTACAGCTGCGCGGTGCCGCTCAGCTCGTGGGCAGGCGAGACCCGCACGGCGACCTCGCGCACTCCGGCGTCGTCTTCGAGGCGGACGCCTCGGTCGCCCAGATCGCGCAGCAGTCCGGCATCCACATCGACGAGCGTCACATCGATCCCCGCCTCGGCCAGCCGCGCGGCGAACAGGCGGCCCATCGCCCCGGCGCCCAGGATCGCGACGGACCTCACGCCGTCACCTGCGATGGGCTGTGCGCGCCGCCGGCGTCACTGTGCGACATCGGGCGTGCCGTAGATGTGGAACTCCGGCGGGATGGGCGCGCCCCACCCCGGCTTCGTGGCCCACTCCTCGGCCGTCCACACGTAGGGCTCACGGTCGGGGGCGAAGACGAGATACCCCCCGTTGGCGACCTCGATGCGGTTGCCCCCGGGCTCGCGCGTATAGAGGTAGAAACCCTGGATGGCGGTGTGCCGGGACGGGCCGGCCTCGATGTAGATGCGGGCGTCGGCGAAGATCTCCGCGGCGCGCAGCACCTCCTCGCGGGTGTCGACCAGGTAGGCGAAGTGATGGAGCCTCCCGGAGCCGCTGGTGCGCTCCTGCGTGTAGATCAGCTCGTGACCCTGGATCGTGGCGCTCATCCAGGCGCCCGCCTCCGCCCCGTCGGGCAGTTCGATGATCTCGAAGGTTCGCAGACCGAAGCCCCGCTCCCAGAACTCGCGGTTGGCGCGGACGTCCCGGGCCAGCAGATTGAGATGGTCGACATGCCGCACGTTCGCGCCGCGGCCGACGTACGCCTGGAAGTTCACCGGGATCACCGGACGTTTGCCCTCGGGCGCGTCGTAGCCTTCGGTGTCGAAGTACAGCCGGAATGCGTGGCCGTCCGGATCGCGGAACTCGTACTCGCGTCCTGCGTTCAGATCCTGGTCGACCCACGCGCCCGGGTGGCCGTTCGCCTCGAGCCAGGCGACGCGGCGGTCCAGCGCCGCCGCGCTCGCCGTCCGCCACGAGGCGTATTCCAGGCCGGCGTGCTCGGCGGGTGTGATCTTCAGACTCCACCGTTCATAGTCGCCGAACGAGCGCAGGTAGTGCGACCCGTTGTGGTGGGCCACCTCGTCCATGCCCAGCAGATCGACGAAGTACGCCAGTGTCTCGTCGGGTTTCGGTGTCAGCAGCGCATGGTGGCCGAGATGGGCGAGTTCGTGACGGGATGAATCGGACACGCGGGCTCCTTCAGGACGGGCTCGAAGCCGGCGCGCCGGGCGCCAGCGCGGGGTCGCGGAACACCGGGGTGATGATGCGCTCCGCAATCCGCCACCCCTGCGCAGTCCGGCGGTAGAGGTCGGCGAAATCCGCGACCATGAACAGGGCGACCCCGGGACCGGGCGGGTCGTCGTTGCTGGCGAAGGTGTGCCAGCTGGAGCGGCCGCGCACCTGGTCATCCGCCACGGATTCCAGCAGGAGGTTGCCCAGTCCGTGGCGCGTCATGCGGGTGGCCGTCCTGGCGCGGAACGAGGCGATGGTGGACTCCACGTCGTGGAATTCCCTGCCGACGCTGACGTAGTGCACGTCCGGGGTCAGGATGCTGCGCAGCGCCTCGAAATCGTGCAGATCCAGCGCCCACGCGAAGCGCGCGTTCAGATCCCCGATCGCGCCCCTCGCCTCCGCGCTGAGCGCCGTCATCGCTTGAGGACCGGGTTGGACAGGGTGCCGATCCCCTCGATCGACACCTCGATGAGTCCGCCCAGACGCGCCAGATCCACGTTCTGCACCGCGCCGCCGCGGGCGGACCGCTTCAGCGCCGTCCCCATCGCGATCACGTCGCCGACCTCCAGCGTCAGGTACTGCGAGGCGAAGGAGATCACCTCGGACACGCTGAACCGCAGATTCGCCGTGTTGTCGTCGGTGACGAGCGTGCCCTCGTGCGAGCAGGTGATCCGGAGCGCGTGCGGATCCGGGATCTCATCGCGCGTCGTGACCCACGGTCCGAGCGGACCGAAGGTATCGGACCCCTTGTAGCGGGCGGGATAACTCACCCAGCTGTCCACATAACGGATGCCGTCGGGGCTGTCCGGGTCGGGATGGATCGCCCGGTAGTGGAAGGTGTCCGCGTCCCGCATGGTCGGCGAGGTCAGGTCGTTGATGATCGTGTAGCCGAAGACGTGCGTCAGGGCGTCCCCCGCTGCGATGTCCGTCCCGCCTCGCCCGATGATCACCGCCAGCTCGGGTTCGGGATGCACCCGCCCGTAGGCGTCCTTGATCACGATGGGGCGGTTGTGCCCCACCAGCGAGGACGACGGCTTGACGAACATCGCCGGGGTGGACGGGCCGCGCATGATCCGGTCCGGGTTGGCGCTGTTGTTGAGGGCGACGCACAGCACCTTTCCCGGTCGCCGCACCGGGGGCAGCCACGTCAGGGATGCCGCCGACCGGCGCTCACCGGATTCCAACGCCGCCGCCGCGCCGGCCCGCCACTCCGATTCCGGTGCCCCCAGCATCGTGTCCAGGTCTGGATACGGCATCGCCACCGCCTCGTCCGGCGCGGATTGCACGACGACTGCTGATCCCTCGCCGTCCTCGATCGTCCCGAATCTCATCGCGCGGTCAGACGGTGATGACCTTGGTGCCGGCCACGGCCTTCAGCCCGTGCACGCCGAACTCCAGACCGTACCCGGAGCCCTTGGTGCCGCCGAAGGGCACCAGGGGGTTGATCGTGCCGTGCTGGTTGATCCAGACGGTGCCGCTCTCGATGCGCTCCGCGATGGCCCGGGCCTGCTCCGGATCGCCCCACACGGACGCGCCCAGGGCCTGGTCGGATGCGTTCGCCAGCGCGATCACCGCGTCGAGGTCGGTGTAGCGCACGATCGGCAGAACCGGTCCGAACTGCTCCTCCGCGACCAGCCGCGCCCCGTCGTCGATGTCCGCCACGACCGTCGCCCGGTAGAAGTGCGCGCCGAGCTCGGGTGCGGCCTCCCCGCCGGTGACGATGCGCGCCCCGCGATCGCGCGCGTCGGCGACGAGTTCGGAGACGATGTCGAACTGCTGGCGGGTGGACAGCGGTCCCAACGCGCTGCCCTCGTCCATGCCGTGGCCCAGCGGTGTCGCCTCGGCCAGGCGCGCCAGCTCGGTGACGACCTCCTCGTAGAGCGAGTCGTGCACGTAGAGCCGCTTGAGAGCGGCACAGGTCTGACCGGAGTTGATGAACGCCCCCCAGAACAGCTTCTCGCCGAGCGCTTTGACATCGGCTCCGGGCAGCACGATGCCGGCATCGTTGCCGCCGAGCTCCAGAGTCAGACGGGCGAGGTTCTGGGAGGAGCTCTTGACGATCTCCCGCCCGGTCTTGGTCGACCCGGTGAACATGATCTTGTCGATCCCGGGGTGGGCGGCGATGGCCGCGCCCACTTCGCGGTCGCCCGGGGCGACGATCAGCACGCCAGGGGGGAGATGACGGTTCATCAGCTCCGCCACCGCCATCACGCTGAGCGGGGTGTACTCGCTCGGCTTGGCGACGACGGTGTTGCCCATCCGCAGCGAGGGAGCGATCTGCCAGATCGCGATCAGGGCCGGCCAGTTCCAGGGGCTGATGGCACCGACGACGCCCAGCGGCACATAGTGCAGCTCCGATCTGGTGCCCTCGGCCTCGAAGAGGACCTCGGGTTCCAGAGACAGGTCGGCGGCGCCCCGGATCCAGGCGGAGCAGCCGGCCGCTTCGAAGCGGGCGCCGAGTCCGTTGAGAGGTTTGCCCTGCTCTTTCGCGATGATCTGGGCCAGTTCCTCGGCATGCGCGTCGATCTCATCGGCCGCCGCGTGCAGGAGCTCGCTGCGCCGGGCGTGCCCGAGTGCGGCCCACGCGGGCTGGGCCGCTCGCGCCGTCGCGACCGCGTCGTCCAGGTCGGCCGGCGTCGTTGCCGGGACGTAGCCGATCGGCTCACCGGTCGCCGCATCCGGGACGGCTCGCCCGTCCTCGGGTGCCACCGAGATGGCCTCCAGAAGATCCGATGTCTGCGTGGTCATGGTCGTCCTTTCGTGCGTGGCGGTCGGCGGGCGGGTCGTGCCGTGCCGATCGTGCGGGTGATGGGACCGGGTTCCGGCCGGCGCCGCGTCAGCGGCTCAGCTCTCCGCCCTCGTGCTGGCAGGACTGCGTGCGGCACGCGTCGCATCGGCCTCGCCGTCCAGCGCGTCCCCGATGCCGCGCGCCTCGAACACCTCGCGGAGGACGCGCACGCCGAGCACCCCGGCCGGGATGCCGCAGTACAACAGCCCCTGCAGGACGATCTCGCGGAGCTCGATCGGCGAGACGCCGTTCTCCAGGGCGCCTTCGGCGTGCACGCGCAGTTCGTGCTCTCTCCCGTTGGCCAGCAGCATCGCGAAGGTGACCTCGCTGCGGGCTGCCAGCGAGAGGCCGGGCCGCTGCCAGACGTCCCCGAACGTCGTCCGGGTCACGAAGTCCTCGAGCTTGTCGTTGAGATCCGTGGTGGTGTCCACGCGCGCCTCGGCACCCTGGGTGCCGAACATCGCGCGGCGCTGCTGCATGCCGATGTCGTACAGTTCGTCGCGGATGACCACAGTGTCGCCTCCTGGGTAGTTCAGGTCGTCGCGTCCACAGCAACGGAACCGTCGGTTCAGTCGAGTCTCGTGGGCGCCCGGCGGACCCTCTGGTCGCACGGCGCACGCGACTGCCGCATCCGCGCAGGATCGGCTCAGTCTCCGAACCGGGACGTGCGCAGGTCGCGAGGCGTGATGCCGTAGGTGGCGCGGAACACCTTGCTGAAATGGCTGGCGTCGGGGAAGCCCCACCGCTGCGCGATCTCGAGGATGGACAGCGACGCCTGGGCGGGGTCGCTCAGCGCCAGACGGCAGTTCTCGAGCCGTCGGGCGCGGATGTACCCCGAGACGGTGAGGTTCTCCGCGCGGAAGAGGTACTGCAGCTGGCGGACGGACATGAAGTGGCTCTTGGCCACCTCCACCGCGTTCAGGTCGGGCTGGTGCAGGTGCGCGTCGATGTACAGCTTCAGGCGGCGCATCTCGACCTGCCGGGTCTGACCCCAGTGGTCTTGGTCCTCCGAGAGCTGCGCGTACACCAGCGCCGTGAGCAGGTCCAGCGAACTGTGCAGGATGCGCATCCCGGCCACCCCGTCCAGGGTGTCGAGATTCGCCGACAGATGCCGCATGAACGGCGAGATCATCGCGCCCACCCCCGAGTCGCCGGACAGGCGCACTGCGGTGATGCGGCGGATCAGGCTGTCCGGCACGTCGAAGGAGTCCTGCGGGAAGGCCATCACGAGGCAGTGCACGTCCTCGCTGAACTCCAGCGTGTAGGGCCGGCTGGTGTCGTAGATCGCGAGATCGCCGGGCCGCAGCACGCTCTGGCGTCCGTCCTGTGCGACCAGACCCGATCCCTTCACCTGAAGCGTGATCTTGTAGTGATTCGGGTCGTCCGGGGAGATCAGAGCGGGGGTGCGCAGCACGCGATGCGCGCTGGCGGAGATCTCGCTCAGGCAGGTGCCGTCCACGACACGCCATCGGATGCTGCCGGTGAAGTTCGGGCCGCCGATCACGTGCAGCGGCACGAAACGGCTCCCTGCCACCTCTCGCCACTCGCCGATCGATTGGGCGGTCGCCGTCTCGACGCCGGTCTGAAAGGTCGTGGAAGCGTGGATCAAGGTGTCCTCCCGCACGGGTGAAGGCTCCCTTGACGTCCCCGGGCAGGCTCGCCGATGAGCCTTCGCGTTGGAGCATAAGCCGCGCCACCCGATCACGCCAGCCCTGAGCGAAGAACGCTCGCGGCCGATTCGCGCGAGCGAGCACCGTTCCAGTAGACAAGCGACATGGACTCCGATGAGCCACCCCGGTCGCGGTCGCTGGACGTGCGGACGTGGTCGCGCAGGCGGCGGTTCGGGCTGCTCGCTCTGCTGGGCGTGCTCGTGGCCGGTGGGCCGCTCGGCACCGATATGTACACGCCGGGGCTGCCGCAGGTCATCGACGACCTCGGCACGCAGACCGCGCTCGTCCAGCTCACGCTGATGGCGTACAACGTGGGGCTCGGAGGCGGGCAGTTCGCCTGGGGCCCGATCAGCGACCGGATCGGCCGGCGCGTACCGGTGATCCTCGGCGCCGCCGGCTTTGCCTTCACCGCGCTGCTGTGCTCCTTGGCGCCGAACATCGGCGTCCTCCTGGTCGGCCGCGTCCTGATGGGCTTCGCCGGGGCTGCCGGCATCGTCGTGGGCCGGGCGATCGCCCGCGACCTCTACAGCGGCGCCGAGCTGACCCGGGTGTTCGGGCTCCTCGCCGTCGTCTTCGGGATCGCGCCCGTGCTCGGACCTCTCGTCGGCGGGCTGGTGCTCAGCGTCGGGGACTGGCGCTCGACGTTCCTGCTCCTCATGACGATCGGCATCCTGCTCGCCATCGCGAGTGCGGTCGGAATCCCCGAGACGCTGCGCCCCGAGCTGCGGGTGCGGGGCGCGTCGGAGGAACGACGAGAGGCGTGGCTTGCCCCGCTGCGCAACCGGCAGTTCGTCACCAGCGTCCTGATCCTGGTCGGCGCGGCGACCTCGATGATCCTGTATCTCAGCGCGGTGCCCATCGTGCTCCAGCGCGAGCGCGGACTCGATGTGCTCGGCTTCTCGGTGCTGTACGCGATCAACGCTCTCGCTGTCATCATCGGCGCCCAAGTGGGGCCATGGCTGACCCGCTACCTCGGCGGCATCCGGGTTCTCGTCCTGGCCCTGGTGGTCAACCTCTGCGCGGCCGTGGGGGTGGCGCTCAGTTCGGCCATGGACAGTCCGCTCTGGCTGCTGGATGCCTGCATGTGGCTGACGGTCTTCGCCGGCGGGATCTGCATGCCGCTGGCCATCGCGCTGGCCCTGCAGCCGTTCGCGAAGGGCGCCGGCACTGCCGCCGCCATCGCCGGCGGCGCCCAGCTCGCGCTCGGCTCGGTCGTTCCGGCCATCGTGGTCAGCGTCGTGGCCACCTCAGGGGTGGTGCTCGGCATCGCTCAGGCCGCGGTGACGGTCGTGACCCTCGGCCTGGTCGCGCTCGCGGCGATCTCCGCTCCCCGAGGAGGGGGCGGGCCCGATCTCGGGGACGCCGAGCCGGACTTCACTGAGCCGGTGTAGCCGGGCCGGCAGCGAGGAATTCGCGGAGCGTCTCCAGGCGGGCGGTCCGCGGCGCACCGGGCGGCCGTGCAAGACCGACGACGGTCGGCGGGAGCGCGTCGCCCAGCTCCACGATCCTCACCCGGTGTCCGTCATAGGTCATCTCCGAAGCGGGGCGCTGGAACAGCACGGCGTAGCCCAGACCGCGTCCCACCAGGCAGCGCGCCAGCTCGAAGCTCGTCGTGGTGTGCGCGGGCCGAGGGGTCAGCGACAGCGCGGCGAAGATCTGCTCGGTGTTGTGTCGCGTGGGGTGCACGTCCAGGACGATGAGCGGATCGGCGGCCAGCTCGGCCAGCCGGATCGATGTGCGGCCGGCGAGCGGATGATCGGCGGCGATGACCACGTGCGGCCGGTACTCGTCGATGGGGTCGAAGCCCAGCTGCGGGGAGACGTCGACGCTGTACAGGAGCGCCACATCGACACGTCCCTGCAGGAGCCGTTCGTGCAGTTCGACCGCGGACGCCTCGACGAACGAGAGGTCCAGTCCGGGATGGTCGTGGCCGAACGCCTGCATCACTCCGGGCAGGTAGAACGGCGAGAGCGTCGAGAAGCATCCGATCGTGAACGAGCCGGTCAGGCTTCGACCCGCCTGCCAGGCGTCGGCTGCCAGGGCCTCGGCACCCACCAGGACGTGGCGGGCCCGGGAGAGCACCCGCGATCCGGCCGGTGTCACGAGCACCCCTCTGCCCTTGCGACGGACCAGAAGCTGCACGCCCAGTCGGCGTTCCAGATCGTCCAGCGCCAGCGCGATCGCCGACGCGCTGACTTGGCACCGCGTTGCGGCGGCAGCCAGGGAGCCCTCACTGGCGGCCGCGTCCAGGTACTCCAGTTGTCTGAGCGTGAACGGCACTGATCGCAAACGAGTTCTCCTTGGGTGTCAGGTCTCAAACTCATGTTTTACAAGGGAGAGCCGCCCGTCAAGACTTTGTTTCACCGGCGCCGCGGCGCCGAGACTTTTCATGGAGGAATCGTCATGCCCGAGAATCTCGAAGAAGCCATCGCCGAAGCCGGCGGCCCCGTCCCGCTCCTGTGGGAGTCAGAAGCCCCGCCCGCGGTCGTCCCGAGGGTCGTCCAGGAGTTCCGCAACTGGCGGGATGAGCAGCTGGCGTGGCGGCGCACCGCGGTGCTGTTCGACCAGTCGCACCACATGGCGGATCTGAACATCAAGGGTCCGGACGCGCTGAAGCTGATCCGCGACACCGCGGTCAACAGCGTGGAGAACTTCCCCGTCGACATGGCGAAGCAGTATGTCGCGGTCAGCCCGTCCGGGCACGTCATCGGCGATAACATCCTGTTCCATCTCGAGGAGGACGAGTACCAGGCCGTCGGCATCCCGCCCTCGATCAACTGGCTGCACTATCACGCGGTCACCGGCGGCTACGACGTCGAGATCTGGCGCGACGACAACTCGCTCTACCGTTCGGGCGACCCGGTGCTCTACCGCTACCAGGTGCAGGGACCGGGCGCGCTGGAGATCATCCGCGAGGCGACCGGGCAGGAGCCGCCCAAGCTGCGCTTCTTCCGGATGACGCGCTTCACGATCGGCGGCAAGGAAGTCAGGGCGCTGCGCCACGGCATGGCGGGGGAGCCCGGCTACGAGCTGTGGGGACCGTGGGCGGATTCCGAGGCGGTGCACACCGCCCTCCTCGAAGCGGGGGCCAAGCACGACATGGTGCAGGTCGGCGGGCGCGCCTATCACACCAATGCCCTGGAATCCGGCTGGCTGCCGAGGCCCCTCCCCGCGATCTACAGCGATGAGCGTCTGGCCGATTACCGTCGGTGGCTCAGCGGCACGGCGTACGAGACCACGGCGCCGCTGGGTGGCAGCTTCCACTCCGAGGACATCGAGGACTACTACTTCACCCCCTACGACCTGGACTACGGCCGGATCGTCGCGTTCGACCACGACTTCATCGGGCGCGAAGCGCTCGAGCGGATGGCGTCGGACGGAACGGCGGACAAGCGCCGCAAAGTGACACTGGTGTGGAACGGAGACGACAGCGCTGCCGCCTACGGATCCATGTTCCATCCCGGCCCGGGTGCGAAGTTCATCAACCTGCCGATGTCGCTGTACGACACGTTCCACGCCGACCGGGTCGAGACGGCCGACGGGCGGATGGTGGGCATCTCCACCTGGACGGGCTACTCGGCCAACGAGCGCGCCATCCTCTCGCTGGCGGTGGTGGATGCCGACGTCGCCGAGCCCGGCACCGAGCTGGTCGTGGTGTGGGGCGAGGACCGGCCCACCCGCAAGGTGCAGGTCGAAGAGCACGTGCAGGTGAGGATCCGCGTTACCGTCCAGCCCGCCCCGCTGACGGAGTTCGCGCGCACCGCCTACCGCTCGGACACCGTCTCGGCCTGACCCGATCCGGCTCGTGCACCGGCGCCGCCATCGGGCGTGCGCCGGTGCACTCGGGCGTGCACGGTGGCGGCGCTCGGCGATCGTCTCTCGCCGGCCATGGCGCACGACGCGATCAGGAGTTCACGCGGATGATCTCCTGCTGGTACGGAGCGATCACCGATCCGGAGATGCGCAGGTCCAGCAGCAGGAAAGGACGATCGGATGCCGGTACCCGTGCCCAGTCGGCCAGCCCCTCCAGGTCCGCCAGTGTGCGCACCACGATGCCTCGCGCGCCGAAGCCCCGGGCGACCTCGGCGAAATCGACCTGGGGGATGAGCATCGGCTCCTTCGCCAGCCCCTTCAGCCCGTACAGGTTCACTTCGGCGCCGTAGGCGGCGTCGTTCCAGACCACGGCCAGGCCCCTGCCCGCGGCGACGCGCACCGCAGACTCCAGGTCGGCGAGTGCCATCAGCCCGCCACCGTCCCCGGTGCTCAGCACGATCGTCGCGGCGGGCTGAGCCCGGGCCGCGCCGGGCACGCTGGCGAATCCCATGCCGATGGATTGGAACGCCGTGCCGACCATCATCATGCGGTCCGGCGCTGCGACCGGCCAGTACATGTTCGCCCACCCGATGAAATGACCGCCGTCGGAGACGACGACGCGGTCGCGCAGCGCCGCGGTGCTCTCCAGGATCCGGCCGATCCGTCCCGCGGCCGAGCGGGGATCCAGCGCACCGTCCGGCGCGGTGTCCTCGCCCGGTTCGTAGACCCGCAGCGCCGGGATGTCCACGCTCTCGCGCCACCCGCTGGGGGCGGCGCCCATGTCCGCGAGTTCTGCGGCGACGGCGCGGGCGACGACGGCGGCATCGCCGCGGAGATAGCCGCCCACGCGCTGGTGGGTCGCGGCCGGCGCGAGGTCGACCTGGAAGATGCGCGTCCGCGTTCCGAACAGCGAGCCGAACCGCATCGTGAACTGGTTCAGTGAGGCGCCGAAAACGACGGCGACGTCGGCGTCGGTGATGAGGTCCATCGCCGCCTCCGCGCCGAAGCCGCCGGCGACGCCGAGGTCGAACTGGGAGCTCGGGAAGATCCCCCGACCCAGCGCGGTGGAGGCGGTGACGGCTCCGGTGGCGTCCGCCAGTTCCCCCAGCGCCGGCCCGGCACCGGCGATCCAGGCCCCGCGGCCGGCGAGCAGGAACGGCCGCTGCGCTCCGGCCAACGCTGCCGCGACGTCGCGGATCGTCTGCTCGGCGAAGGGACCCGTCGGCGTCACCGGCGGGGGGAGTCTCGGCTCCGGGGCTGCCGGCACCGGTCCCGCATCGAGGGTGGCGACGTCGTAGGGGATCGCCAGCACGGTCGGCACCCGGTAAGTGAAGGCGTGCTCGATCGCGATGACGGTCGTGGCGGCGGCATCGGTTCGTCCCACCGTGTACGTGCGCGCCCCGACGGCGGAGGCCAGCGCGATCTGGTCGACGTCCCAGGGCCGAGGGCCGGAGGTCGGTTCGTCACCGACGACCAGCACGAGGGGCACGTGCGCCTGCACCGCTTCGGCCAGCGCGGTGAGGGTGTTCGTGAAGCCGGCGCCGTACGTCGCGGTCGCCGCAGCCAGCCCGCCGCCGGCGCGGTGATAGGCGTCGGCGGAGGTGACCGCGCCGGCCTCGTGCCGCACCGCCGTGTAGCCGACATCGGTGGAGCGCTGCAGCGCGTCCAGGAAATAGGCGTTGCCGTTGCCCATGACGCCGAAGACGTGGTCGATATGGCGGGCGAGGGTGGCGGCGACGTGCGCGGAGACGGTGGGCATGCGAGAGCTCCAGAGACAGGGACGGACGATGAGTTCCGTATGTGTCTCGCGGGCGGCAAGCGGTTGCCGCGGCTACGTGCCCCTTTTTCGAGCACCGGCGGGTGGGAAGGCGCCGCCGGACGGTTCGAGTATAGGCGGGAGCGTGCGGCGCGGCTCGTGGCGTGGCAGGCCGCGGCCGCGTGCCAAGCTGAAGGCATGAAGACGACCCAGCTGCGCAGGTACACGCTCGTCCCCGGGGAATACGAGGCGTTCGTCGCCTGGTGGCATGAGTGGATGCCGAAGGTGCGCGGGGGCGCGGGCTTCACGATCGAGTTCGCGTACGGTCTGCCCGAGTCAGAGGAGTTCGTCTGGGCCGTCAGCGCCGAGGGGGATCGGGCCGCGTTCCTGGCTCGCGAGAGCCGGTACATGGCCTCGGACGCGCGCGCGGAAGCCTTCGCCGGTGTGCCGCAGCGGGTCGCCGCGCAGACCGTTCAGATCGTCGAGGAGATGGCGCCGCAGCGCTCGGCTGCCTGACCCGGTTCGGCGCTCCGGGTTTCGTGAGCGCGCCGGCTCAACTGCCGAGCGCGTCCTGGATCACCCTTGCTGAGCGGCGCAGCCGCGCGGCGATCTCCGACGGCTCGTGCGCGCTGGCGACATAGACCACCGCGATGGCGGCGGGCGGCCGGCCCCGCAGCGCGAGCGGGACGGACACCGACCGCAGCGTCGGGATCACCTCGTCGTGGCTGGTCGCGTAACCGCGGCCCGCGGCATCCCGCACCTCCTGGCGGAGCCCTTCGGTCACCTCGCCGGGCCACTGCTCGGGAGGCAGTGCCGAAAGGATGGCCTTTCCGGGGGCACCGGCGGTGACCGGATGCCGCGACCCGGGCCGCTGCGCGACCGACGCCGTCGCGTGCCGAGGCTCGACGCTTGCGAGCGTGATGCACTCGTCCTGGTCGAGCACGGCGATGAAGCACGTGGTGCCCAGTTCGTTCGCCACCGCCGTCAGCTCCGGGAGCGCCTCGGCCTGCAGATCGTGGGCGACGCCCGAGGCCAGGGCGGCCATGCGTGCACCGAGCTCGATCCGGCCGGTGCCGTCGCGCGTGACGAGGCCGTGGTCCTCGAGAGTGCGCACCAGCCGATACGCGACCGAACGGTGCACCCCCAGCCGTCGTGCCGTCTCGTCGATCGACAGCGGCTGGCGCGCGCCCGCGAGGATCTCGAGGATGCGGATGCCGCGGCTCAGCGTCTGGGACGCCGGGGCGGTCGCGTTCTCCGTCATCAGGGCTCCTCTTGCGGACTCAGCGGGCGACCGTATACGATCTGTTCAGAAGTAGAACGGCGCGTTCGAATATAGAACAACCGGCCGCCTTTTCGCAACCACGTCATCACTGACCTCGACATCGCCGTCCGAGGAGGACATGTCATGCAGTTCCACCACCACGGGTACGTGTCCGGCGACCCGCGCAAGAAGCCGGCAGCCGGTACCGGAATCGACCGTCCGGACGAGCTGCCCGACGAGATCGACGTGCTCGTCGTCGGCGGCGGTCCGGCCGGCATGCTGCTGATGGCCCAGCTCGGTCAGTTCCCGACCGTCGTCACGCGCCTGATCGAGCGCCGCCCCGGCCGACTCGAGATCGGCCAGGCGGACGGCATCCAGGCGCGCAGCGTCGAGACTTTTCAGGCGTTCGGCTTCGCCGAGCAGATCATCCAGGAGGCCTACCACCTCACCGTGATGAACTTCTGGACCCCGGACAAGGCCGACCCGACCAAGATCGTCCGCACGCAGCGCACCGTCGACGATGCACAGGGGATCAGCGAGTTCCCGCACCTCATCGTCAATCAGGCCCGCGTGCTGGACTACTTCGCGGAGGTGGCTGCCGACTCGCCCGCCCGCCTCACCCCCGACTACGGCGTGGAGTTCGTCGCCCTCGAGGTCGCCGACCAGGGCGACTACCCGGTCTCGGTGACCGTGCAGTACAGCGACGGACCACGCGCCGGCCAGCAGCGGGTGGTGCACGCCAAGTACGTCGTCGGCTGCGACGGTGCGCGCAGCCGGGTGCGTGATGCGATCGGGTGCACGTATGTCGGCCAGGTGGCCAAGCACGCCTGGGGCGTGATGGACGTCCTCGCCGTCACGGACTTCCCCGATATCCGCTCCAAGTGCGCCATCCAGTCGCAGGCGGGCAGCATTCTGCACATCCCGCGCGAGGGCGGATTCCTGTTCCGCATGTACGTCGACCTCGGCGAGGTTCCGGAGGGCGACAACGGCGCGGTGCGCCGGACATCGCTGGAGACGATCATCGCGAAGGCCAACGCCATCCTGAACCCGTACACCCTGGACGTGAAGGATGTCGCCTGGCACAGCGTGTACGAGGTGGGGCACCGGGTCACCGACCGCTTCGACGACGTGGCGGCCGGCAGCGACCGTGAGCCGCACGTGTTCATCGCCGGGGACGCGTGCCACACGCACAGCGCGAAGGCGGGACAGGGCATGAACGTCTCGATGCAGGACGGTTTCAACCTCGGCTGGAAGCTGGGGCAGGTGCTGGAGGGTCGTAGCCCCGCGTCCGTGCTGAGCACCTACTCGGCCGAACGTCAGGTGATCGCCCAGAACCTCATCGACTTCGACAAGGAATGGTCGACGCTGATGGCCAAGAAGCCGGAGGAGTTCGACAGCCCCGAAGAGCTCGGAGACTTCTATGTCCGCACCGCCGAGTTCCCGGCCGGGTTCATGACCCAGTACCCGCCGTCGCTGCTGATCGGCGAGGCGACCCATCAGCACCTGGCCGAGGGCTTTCCCATCGGAAAGCGATTCCGCTCCGCGCCGGTCGTCCGTGTGGCCGATGCGGTTCCGATCCACCTCGGTCACCACGCCCGCGCCGACGGGCGGTGGCGCATCTACGCGTTCGCCCCGCGGGCGCCCAGCGGGCAGAGCTCCGCCCTGGCGGACTGGGCGACGTGGCTGGCCGACTCGCCGGAGTCGCCGCTGGCTCGGTTCACCCCGGTCGGGGCAGATCGCGACAGCGTCTTCGACGTCAAGGTCATCTACCAGCAGCCGCATGAGCAGGTCGCGCTCGAGACGGTGCCCGACGTGTTCCTGCCCCGGGTGGGTCCGTTCCAGCTCATCGACTACGAGAAGGTCTATGCCACCGACCCCGCGGAGGAGATCTTCGACCTGCGCAGCATCGACCGCAGCGAGGGCGCGGTCGTCGTGGTCCGCCCCGATCAGTACGTGGCCCACGTGCTGCCGCTGACGGCCACCGACGAGCTGACCGAGTTCTTCGCGCGCTTCCTGCTGCCGCAGACCGCTCCCGCACTCGCACTCTGACCGTCCCGGACGGACATTCGCACGTCGCTGAATGTACACCGCGTACATCGCCTCACGCCACGCAGCCCACCAGACTGGCGAGGAGCCAACGAACAGGGACGCCGACGCACGTGCTGCGGCATCCCCAGAGAACGAGGAGTCCCCGTGACCGACAACCGCGAGACCGAGCTGCTGGAGCGTGTGCCGGACGGCCTGTTCATCGCAGGCCAGTGGCGCCCGGCCACGGATGAGAAGCGCCTGCGGGTCTTCGACCCGGCCACCGGCGAGGTCGTCAAGCAGATCGCGGATGCCTCGCCGGCAGACGGCATGGCCGCCCTGGACGCCGCGGTCGAGGCGTTTCCGGCGTGGGCGGCCACGCCGCTGCGCGAGCGCGCCGAGCTGCTGCGTCGCGCGTTCGATCTGCTGCAGGAGCGCACGGAGGACTTCGCGCTGCTGATGACGATCGAGATGGGCAAGCCGCTGGCCGAGGCACGCGGAGAGGTCGCGTACGGCGGCGAGTTCCTGCGCTGGTTCAGCGAGGAGACCGCCCGGATCCAGGGTCGGTACGGCGCGAACCCCGAAGGCACCGGCCGGATGATCGTCTCGCAGCACCCGGTGGGGCCGTGCTACCTGATCACGCCGTGGAACTTCCCGCTCGCGATGGCCACCCGCAAGATCGCCCCCGCGCTGGCGGCCGGCTGCACGGTGGTGATCAAGCCCGCCGCGCTGACCCCGCTGACGACGCTGTACTTCGTGAAGACCCTCGAAGACGCCGGGCTCCCGGCCGGCGTGGTCAACGTGATCACGACCACGCAGACGGGCGCGGTGTCCGAACCGATCATCCGCGATCCGAGGCTGCGCAAACTGTCGTTCACCGGCTCCACCCCGGTGGGCCAGGAGCTGCTCAAACAGGCCGCCGACGGCATCCTGCGCACATCCATGGAGCTCGGCGGGAACGCCCCGTTCGTGGTCTTCGACGACGCCGACCTGGACAAGGCGGTCGATGGGGCCATCGCGGCGAAGTTCCGCAACATCGGGCAGGCGTGCACGGCTGCGAACCGGTTCATCGTGCACCGCTCGGTCGCGGAGGAGTTCGCCCGCCGGGTCACCGAGCGGGTGCAGGGGTTCACGATCGGCCGCGGCACCGAGGAGGGCGTCACCATCGGCCCGCTGATCGATGACCGCGCGGTCGCCAAGGCCGAGCAGCTGGTCGGCGATGCCGTCCAGCGCGGCGCGCAGATCCGCACCGGCGGCAGTGCGATCGACGGACCGGGCACCTTCTACGAACCCACCGTCGTCACCGACGTCCAGCCGGGCAGCGACATCCTCCGCGAGGAGATCTTCGGGCCGGTGCTGGCGATCGTGCCGTTCGACACCGAGGACGACGCGGTGCGGCTGGCCAACGACACCGAGTACGGGCTGGTCTCCTACGTCTTCACCGAGAACCTCGCCCGCGGGCAGCGCATGATCGATCGGCTGGAGACCGGGATGATGGGCCTGAACGTGGGCGTCGTCTCTAACGCAGCCGCACCGTTCGGGGGCTGGAAGATGTCCGGCCTCGGGCGTGAGGGCGGCGCCGAAGGCATCCACGAGTACCTGCAGACCAAGTACACGCTGACGGCCAACCCGTATTGACCGAAACCGGGCGAATCCCGCGCCCGGCGGACGCCTGCTGTCCGCCGGGCGCGGCAGAATGCAAGCGTGAACAGGTCCCGGCTCATCGAGCGGCGGCTGCGCTCGCACCGGCTCACCGCGCCCGCCCCGAGCATCGCCGCCGCCGCGGAGCACATGCTCGCCACGCAGGCCCAGGAGTTCTGGGGCGGCCGATGGGCTCTCGCGGCGCGGACGAGGGGAGCCCTCACCGTCCGTGACGCGGATGCCGCGTTCGACCGCGGTCAGATCGTGCGGTCGTGGACGATGCGCGGCACGATCCACGCCATTCCCGCACGGGATCTCGCCTGGGTGCTGTCGGTGACGGGGGAGCGCCAGCATCGCGCCGCCGCGGCCACCCATCGTGCGGAGGGGATCGACGCCGACGAGCTCGCCAAGGCCGAACGTGTCGCTCTCGACGCACTGCGCGGCGGCAACCGCCTCACCCGCAAGGAGCTCTTCGCCGTCCTGGAGGGCGCCGGCATCAGCACCGCCGCGCAGCGGGGGTACCACCTGCTCGTCGCACTCTCGCTGCGCGCCCTCATCTGCCAGGGGCCGGTCGTACCCCGCGCGGGCGGGCCGACGCGCGAGCAGTACGTGGTCCGCACCGACGAATGGGTCCGGGATGCCGCGTCCCCGGCCGATCCGCCCGCCGAACTGTTCGCCCGCTTCATCGGCTCGCACGGCCCGGCCGGTGCACGGGATTTCGCCTGGTGGTCGGGTCTGCCGCTGGGGGCGGCGCGGGCGGCGGCGGATGCGGCATCCGAGCGCCTGTCCATCGTCTCGGGCGACACCGAGCCCATGTACGTGGCCGCCGGCCCGCCGCCGCGGCGCAGCTCCGCGGTTCACGACGTGTTGGCGCTGCCGCCGTTTGAGGAGTACTACCTCTCCTACGCGGACCGGACTGTGCCGTGTGCGCCGGAGTTCCTCTCCCGGATCGGCCCCAGCATGAACGGCATCGTGCGGCCGATCCTGCTCGTGCGCGGGCGCATCGTCGGAGTGTGGACGCACTCGGTGGCCGTCGGCCGGCACGCGGACGCGCCGTTGCCCGAGCTGTTCGCGCCGGCTGCGGCATCCGAGGCCGAGGTGGCCGCCGCACTGGATCGGTACCGGGCCTTCATCACGGCCTGATCCGCTGACTGCCGCGTCGGGCCGGTGCGTGCGGCAGGCCGCCCGCACCGGGACTGATCTCAGCCCTGCGCGTGCCGGTCAAGGAACGCGTAGACCTCGTTGTCGTCCACGCCCGGAAACGCGCCCCGCGGCAGCGGCGAGAACATCTGCATGTGCACGCGAGCACTCGGCCAGGCCTTGCCCTGCCAGCGCTCGGCGACATCGGCTGCGGGCCGGCGGCAGCACGACTCGTCCGGACAGGTCGAGGTCGCCCGCTTCTGCGTCTCGCGGCCCCGGAACCACCTCGCGTCATCGAAGGGCACCCCCACCGTGATGGAGAAGTCCCCGTCGGCGGTCGAGCCGGTCTGGGACGAGCACCAGAACGTACCCGCCGGAGTGTCCGTGTACTGATAGTGCTCGGTCGTGCGATTGTGCTCGGAGAACGCCGCACGCGCCGACCACTTGCGGCAGACGATCTGCCCTTCCACCGACCCCGTCACATCGTGGGGAAGCGGCAGGCCGTCATTCTCGTAGACGCGCGAGATCGCACCCGACCCGTCGACCCGGAGGAAATGCAGCGGGATGCCGAGATGCCGGGTGAGCAGGTTGGTCAGGCGCATCCCGGCGGCTTCGTGGGTCACACCGAATGCATCGCGGAAGTCCTCGACCGCGAGATTGCGGTCCTTCTTGGCCTGGGCGAGGAAGGCGACCGAGGCCGTCTCGGGCATCAGCGCGCACGCGGCGAAATAGTTGATCTCCAGCCGCTGCTCCAGGAAATCGGCGTAGTCGGTGGGGCGCTGATGCCCCAGAAGCCGATGCGCCATGGCCTGCAGCGCCATCGAGCGCAGTCCGTGCCCGCCGGGGATGGAGGCGGGCGGCAGATAGATGCGGCCGTGCTCGAGATCGGTGACCGAGCGCGCCGAGTGCGGGAGGTCGTTGACGTAGAGCAGTTCGAAGCCGAGCTGCTCGGCCATGATGCTGACCGTGCGGTGGGTGAGGGCTCCGGACACATGCCCTGCGGCCTTGAGCTGCTTCTCGGCAAGCTGCTCGATCTCGGGCAGGTAGTTGTCTCCCTCGCGCATGCGCAGCCGCAGTTCGGTGTTCGCCCGGCGCGCCTCCTCCGGAGTGGCGATCGCCTCGCGCTCGCGACGCTGCAGCTCGCGGTGCAGACCCAGGATGGATTCGATCGTCTCATCCGGGATGCCCTTGGTCACCTTGACGGCCGGAATCCCCAGCTGCCGGAAGATCGAGCTGGACTGCGCGCGGGCCAACTCGATCTCCAGCGCTGCCCGCCGGTTCGGCGGCTCCGTGGAGAGCAGGTCAGTCACCTCGACGCCGGTCGCCGTCGCGATCGCCTGCAGAAGCGACAGCTTCGGCTCCCGCTTGCCGTTCTCGATCAGGCTCAGCTGGCTGCCGGCCACCCCGACCAGTTCGCCCAGTTCGTCCAGCGTCAAGCCGCGTGACACGCGCTGGTGGCGGATGCGGTGACCCAGCGTGGACAGTTCCAGAGAGGTCGGGGGCATTCTTTGATGATACTGAAAGAATGCGCTTTCTTGATTCCCAAAGGGGCTGAAAATCCTAGGGATCCCTTGCATAGTGGAGGAAGAACACCGATCTGACGATCGAAGAGGAGCAACCATGGCACTTGCCGACATCTTCACCCGCCCCGCACCGCGCACGACTCGCGGGTCCGCCCCGGAGCGCACGGAGTTCGGCAAGCGGCCGGCGATCGACGGCGCCGGCATGGCGGACCTCATCGCCTGGGTCGATCGGATCGCCGCGCTCACCCAGCCCGACAGCATCCACTGGGTCGACGGCTCGCGCGCCGAGAACGACGCGCTGCTGCGCGAGATGGTCGACGAGGGCAAGATCATCAAGCTGAACCCGGAATGGCGGCCGGGCTCGTACCTGGCGCGCTCGCACCCGAGCGATGTCGCCCGCACGGAGGGCCGTACGTACATCGCCTCCGAGCGCGAACAGGACGCCGGCCCCACCAACAACTGGATCCAGCCCGCCGAGATCCGCTCCACACTGCAGGACATCTTCGCCGGCAGCATGCGCGGACGCACCATGTACGTCGTGCCGTTCTCGATGGGCCCCGTCGGCGGACCGCTGTCGCACATCGGCGTGCAGGTCACCGACAGCCCCTACGCCGTGACCTCCATCGGCATCATGACCCGCGTCGGCACCGACGTCCTGCGCCAGATCGCGGACGGCGCGCACTGGGTCAAGACGGTCCACTCGGTCGGGGCGCCGCTTGCGCCCGGCGAGCAGGACGTGGCGTGGCCGTGCAACGACGAGAAGTACATCGTGCACTTCCCGGAGACGCTCGAGGTGTGGTCGTACGGGTCGGGATACGGCGGCAACGCGATCCTGGCCAAGAAGTGCTTCGCCCTGCGCATCGCGTCCGTGATCGGCCGCGACGAGGGATGGCTCGCCGAGCACATGCTCCTGATCCGGGTGATCGATCCGGCCGGGCGCGCCTACCATGTCGCGGCGGCATTCCCCTCGGCGTGCGGAAAGACCAACCTCGCGATGCTGCGCCCGACCATTCCGGGATGGCGGGTGGAGACTCTCGGCGACGACATCGCGTGGCTGCGCCCCGGCGAGGACGGACGCCTGTGGGCGATCAACCCGGAGTCCGGCTTCTTCGGTGTGGCTCCCGGCACCGGCGAGTCCACCAACGTCACCGCGGTCGAGACGCTGTGGGGCAACACGATCTTCACCAACGTCGCGCTGCGTCCCGACGGCGACGTGTGGTGGGAAGGACTCACGGACGAGCCGCCCGCACAGCTGATCGACTGGGAGGGCAACGCGTGGACCCCGGATTCGGGCCGCCCCGCCGCGCACCCGAACTCGCGGTTCACCGTGGGCGCCGGGCAGTGCCCGCAGATCGCCGAGGACTGGGAGGCGCCCGAAGGCGTTCCGCTGGATGCGATCCTGTTCGGCGGACGTCGCGCCACCAACGTTCCGCTGGTGGTCGAGGCGACCGACTGGACGCACGGTGTGTTCATGGGCTCGAACATCTCCTCGGAGCGCACCGCCGCCGCCGAGGGCACCGTCGGGGAGCTGCGCCGCGACCCGTTCGCGATGCTGCCGTTCTGCGGCTACAACATGGCCGACTACTTCGGACACTGGCTGAAGGTCGGTCAGAAGCTCCGGTTCGACCGCGCGCCGCGCATCTTCCAGGTGAACTGGTTCCGCAAGGGCTCGGACGGGCGCTTCCTGTGGCCCGGGTTCGGCGACAACGCGCGGGTGATCGACTGGATCATCCGCCGCATCGACGGTTCGGTGCCCGCCGTGGACAGTCCGATCGGGCGGCTGCCGCGCACCGAGGACCTGAATCTCGATGGCATCGACGTGCCCCGGGAGGACCTCGACGCGCTGTTCGCGATCGACCCGGCGTCGTGGTTGCGCGAGGCCGACCTGACCGAGGAGTTCTACGGCACCTTCGGCGGGCGCATCCCCGCGCCGCTGCAGGCGGAGCTGTCCGCCCTGCGGTACCGCCTCCAGCGCGCCTGATCCGCGGGTCGCCGCGCGACCCGCGCTGCCCTGCCCCATCCCGGCTGCCCGCCCCGGCTGCCCTCCCTGCTCGCCCCGGCTGCCTCTCTGCTCGCCCTGGCTGCCCTCCCTGCTCGCCCCCGCTGCCCTCCCTGCTCGCCTGGCGCGATCTGCGAGTGGCCTCGGCGTGTTGTGACAGGGGAGCGGGGGATGCCGGGGGTTCGCGCCCGCGCGGGGCGGCTAGACCAGCAGCTGGTGCTTGGCCAGGTCCCGATACAGCGGCGTCGAGACCACGAGCTCCGAGTGCGTGCCCTGCCCGATGACCTGGCCGTGGTCCAGAACCAGGATCAGGTCGCTGTCTACCACGGTGGAGAGCCGGTGCGCGATCACGATCAGCGTCCGGCCGGTCGCGACCGCGTCGATGGCGTCGCGCATCCGCTGCTCGTTGACGCCGTCGAGCGAGGACGTCGACTCATCCAGGAGCAGGATCGGCGGAGCGGCCAGGAGCGCCCGCGCGATCGCCAGACGCTGGCGCTCGCCGCCGGAGAGCATCACGCCGCCCTCGCCGACCGGCGCCTGCAGGCCCAGGGGGTTTCGTTCCAGCACCTCGGTGAGGTTCACGGCGTGCAGCACCCGCTCGCACGCGGCATCGGAGGCGTCCGGCGAGCCGAGCCGCAGGTTGTCGGCGATCGTGCCGGCGAGGGTCGGGGCATCCTGCTCGACGTATCCGAACTGCGCGCGCAGCTCGGCGCGTGCCAGGGACCGGATGTCGCGACCGTCCAACTCGATCGCGCCGCCGGTCGGGTCGTAGAACCGCTCGATCAGCGAGAGGACCGTGCTCTTGCCCGCCCCGCTCGGACCGACCAGGGCGACGCGCGCACCCCGGGGCACCTCGAAGGTCACGCCGCGCAGCACATCGCGGTCCTGCTGGTCGGTCCCATCCGAGGGGGCCCGCTCCAGATGCACCTGCTCCAGCACGGCGCGCGCCTCCGCCGTGGCCGCCTCCCGGGCGGCGACGACGGCGTCGGGATAGCGGAACCGGACATCCCGGAACGCGATGGCCGGCGATGCGGCGACCCTCGCCGTCTCGAGTGCAGGATCGGCCACGTGGGCTGACCCGAGGGTGGCGGCCAGCGCGGCATCCCCCTCTTCCTCGGTGGGCAGGTCGAGCACCTCCTGGATCCGCCCGAGCGCCCCCAGGGCCTGGTTGACCGAGGTGATCGCCCCGAACGTGGACCCCAGCGGAGCGATGAGCAGGAACAGGAAGATGATGAAGGTCACCAGGCTGGCGACGCTGATCGCGCCCGAGGCGACGCGGAAACCGCCCACCCCGAGCACGGCCAGCAGCGAGACCTGCAGCGCGATGCCGGCGACCGGCACCACCAGCGCCGAGACCTTCGCGATGCGCACCCCCACCGCGTAGGCGTCCGTTGCGAGGGCGGACACCGCCGTGACCTCGCGCTCAGTCGCGCCCGCCGCGCGCACGGTGCGGATCGAGCCGACGGCGCGCTCGACGCCGGAGGCGAGTTCGCCGACCTTGGCCTGCTGCTCGGTGGATGCCGTGCGGATCCTGCCGCTGAGCAGCACCACCACCACCACCGAGACGCCGATGACCACCACGATCAGCAGCAGCAGGATGGGGTCGATGATCGCCATCGCCACCAGTGCGCCGACGAAGATGAGCGAGTTGCCCACCGCGTCGGCCAGCCCCTGCGTCAGCACGGCGTACAGCAGCGTCGTGTCCGTGCCGACGCGCGAGACGAGGTCGCCGGTGCGGCGCGCGTCGAACTCGCTGATCGGCAGGTGCAGGATGCGCGAGATGAGCTTGCGGCGACTGGAGTACACCACGGCGGTGCCCGTCCGCTGCAGCAGGTAGTGCTGGTACCCGGAGATCACCGATGACGCGACCACGAGCGCGATCAGCGTCCACACCAGGGCGCCGAGGCTCTCCTCCTGTTGCACGCGTTCGATGACCTGCCCGACCAGCACCGGCTGGGCGAGGGTCGCGAGGGCACCCAGCACGCTGAGCACGGCGACCAGCACGAGCACGCTCTTGTGCTCGAAGATGAACGGCAGGAGCTGGCGGAAGCTCGCCCGCGGACCCGCGGGAACCTTGCGCCCGCGCCGACGTGCGGTCGCCGCCGGCTCGTGCGCAGGAGGGGCCGGGACCGGCTCGGCATCGGACGGCGTGGGGTCCACGGCCGTGCGTTCTACGGACACAGTTGCACCTCTGGTTCCTTCGGGGGTCACGTACGACCGTACTTCTTGTGGACGGCCTGGCGGCTCACGCCGAGGGCGGCCGCGATCGCCTGCCAGGAGTAGCCGAGGTTCCGCGCTCGTCGGACCTGGACCTCCTCGGCGCGAGCGATCTCGCGACGCACAGCGGCGAGCCGGTGCAACTCCGCGATGGGCGCACCCTCGGGCACCGACCCGATCAGAGTCCGGATGTCGTTGCCATTCATGCGCTTCGTCCTTCGGATTCCGGATGCCGCGGCCACGGCATCCGCGTCAACAATAGTTGACGCATGCGGACATGTCAATAGATGTTGACACCCGCCGTGGTGCGCCGCAGGGACAGACGAGCGTGCCCCGTCCGACGGATCGGACGGGGCACGCTCGGGCGCGGAAAGCGGCGTGGCAGGCGGTCAGCCGTCCTGTGCCGCGAGCTCTCCGGCGGCGTCTTGCTTCAGCCGGGCCATGTCGATCTTGCCGTGCGGGCTGCGCTCCAGGCTCGGGCGCACCAGGATCCGACGCGGCTTCTTGTAGCCGGCGAGCAGCGGTTCCACGTGTGCGCGCAGGTCCGCCTCCGTCACGACGGCTCCGTCGGTCGGCACCACGATCGCCGTCAGCGCTTCACCGAATCGTGCGTCCGGAAGTCCGAAGACGATGGCGTCGGCGACGGACGGGTGGGCCAGCAGCGCATCCTCCACCTCCACCGGATACACCTTCTCGCCGCCGGTGTTGACCACCGAGCTGCCACGTCCGAGCAGCTCCACGCAGCCGTCGTCGAGAACCTCGACCCAGTCGCCGGGCATCACATGACGAACGCCGCGGATCTCCGGGAAGGTCGCGCGGGACTTCTCCTCATCGCCGAAGTAGCCCTTGGGCAGCGTTCCCCGGAATGCCAGGACGCCGCGGGCGCCGACCGTGTCCTGCACTTCGCGCAGCTGTTCGTCGAGCACGACCGCACCCGGGAGCATCCGCAGGCGGCCCGGAAGATCCTCCGACCGTGCGGTGACGCTGACGGCGAAGGGGCCGCCCTCGGTCGAGGCGAGCAGGTCGATGATCGAGATGTCGCCGAGCCGGTGCAACCGTTCCTTCGTCGCGTCGCTGAAGCGCATCCCGGAGCTGATGACCGAATCCACATCGCCCAGTCGCGTCACACCGGCCCGCTCCGCCGCCTCCACAAGGGGGAGCGCGACCGCGTCGCCGGCGACGATCACCCGGGTGGCGCCCTTGTCCACCGCGAGGCGGACCGCCTCATCGGCGTCCAGTCGAGGCGAGGCGTGGATGATCACGGTCCCACCCAGCACCAGCGTGTTCATCGAGGTGAACAGGGCGGTGCCGTGCATGAACGGCGCCAGCGGAAGTGTCGCGACCCTGGGCGTTGTCGGATCCGCCGCCACCCGCACGACATCGGCCATCGTGTCGGGCGCCGCCAGCCCGGAGGAGGCGTAGATGGAGTACAGCTGCACCTCGAGGATGTCCTGCGTGCCCCACACCACCGCGCGCGGCCGGCCCGTCGTCCCGCCGGTGTAGAGGCGCAGCTCCCCACCCTCGGGCGGCGTCGGCGGCAGCTGCCCGGCCCCGGCGACGATCTCGGAGTACACCAGCGCGCCCTCGAGTCGAGGGCCACCGTCATCGACCTGGATCAGCAACGGCGTGCTCGCCGCATCGGCGACCGCCGCCGCGGCGACCTCGGTGAGCGAGGTCGGGAACAGCAGCGCCGCGGCCTGCGAGTCCTGCAGCAGCTCGGCGACCTCCGTGGCGCGGTAGCGGTAGTTGATCGGCACCGGAGCGATGCCGGTCGCGAAGCAGGCGAACAGCGCGACGAGGTACTCCGGACGGTTGTACATCAGGATCGCGACCGCGTCGCCGGGGCGTATCCCGGCGTCCTGGAGGCGCGTCGCGAACGCGCCGGCATCCCTGGCGAAATCGCGATACGACATGGTGGTCTCGCGGGTGGCGATCGCCGGTCGATCCGGCAGCTCGGCCGCCACGGCCTGCCACACGTCGCTGTAGTGACCTTTCATCGGCGGCCTCAGTCCCGTGACGGTGGACCGGACGGCTGCGCGAGCGCCGCCAGCTCGGAACGCCAGGCGGCGTCGATGCCGGCCGCACTCCAGCCTCCGTCGGAATCGACCGTCCGCAGCGAGCTCGGGTGCGAGTAGAGGGTGATCCGGTCGCCGCCGATGCCGATGGCCTGCCCGGTCACATCTGCGGACAGCTCGGATGCCAGCCACACGATCAGCGGCGCGACGTCCTCGGGGGAGCCCAGGGCGTGGTCGCGGCGGAACTCCGTGGGGATCGGCCGGCCGGCCACGAAGTCCTCGTACACCGCCGTGTAGGCCGGGATCGTCGCGGTCATCGGCGACAGGGCGGTGGGGATGACCGCGTTGGCCGTGATGCCGGCACGCCCGAGTTCGAGCGACCAGGTGCGTGCCATGGCGACCAGCCCTGCCTTGACGGCCGCGTAGTTGGTCTGGCCGAAGCTGCCGTACTGGCCGGCGGGCGACCCGATGAGGATGATCCGCCCGCCCTCGGCCTGTGCGCGCATCGCGATCGCGGCGGCGCGACCGCACGTGAACGTGCCGCGCAGGTGGGTGTCCACGACGGCGTCGAAGTCATCATCGCCCATCTTCCACAGCACGCGGTCGCGGAGCACCCCCGCGTTGGCGACGAGGATGTCCAGCCGCCCGAAGTTGGTCAGTGCGGCATCCACCAGGGCGTCTGCGGTCGAGGCGGGCCCGACCGGGGCGACGACCGCGACGGCACGTCCGCCCGCGTCGGTGATCGCCGTCACCGTCTCGGCGGCCGTGGTCGGGTCGACATCGTTGACCACGACGGCGGCGCCGGCCGCGGCCAGCGCTTCGGCGTAGGCGCGACCGAGGCTCCGGCCGCTTCCGGTGACGATCGCGACGCGACCGTCCAGGCGGATGTCGTCGGGAGTGTTCTGGCTCATCGGTAGTACCTCAGCACGAATTCGGCGACGCAGGCGGGTTTGACGGAATTCTCGATCTCGAAGGTGACGGGTACTTCGATCTGCCAGCCGCCGGCGACCTCGGTGACCTCGGAGACCACTCCGTGCACGCGGATGCGCGATCCGACCGGAACCGGCGCGGGGAAGCGGACCTTGTTCAGCCCGTAGTTGATGCCCATTCCGGCGCCGGTGACCTCGAACACCTCGGCCATGAGCGGCACCACGAGGCTCAAGGTGAGCAGGCCGTGTGCGATCCGGGTGCCGAACGGCGTGGATGCGGCGAACTCGGCGTCCAGGTGGATGGGGTTGTGATCCCCGGACACCCGGGCGAACAGATCGACCTCGTCCTGAGTGATCTCTCGCCACGACGACGGCCCGAAGGCCGTGCCCCGCAGAGTCGCGAGATCCTCAATGGCGGTCGAGAGTGCGACGGCCTCCTGCATGGGCATTCTCCTTCGAACACGTCGATCCACGGGCACGGCCGCGCCCCTGTTTATGTCAGTTTACCTGAAACTGCCCCACTTGTCACTTCGCCTGCGTTAGCCTGAACCGCACCTGGGAGAGGAAGAGCATGGATCGGCAGGGGAATCTCATCTACGTGATCAAGCAGCTCGACCTCGCGCTGCGGCCGCGCTTCTACGAGGCGTGTGCGAGCGCGGGGATGACGGCGGCTCAGTACACGGCGATGACCGTGCTCGCCCGGCGTCCCGGCATCACCAGCTCCGAGCTGGCGCGCCGCTCGTTCGTGCGCGCTCAGACGATGGCGGCGACGGTGGACCCCCTGCTGGAAGCGGGTCTGGTGCGCAGGGAGCACGACCCCCAGCACGGCCGGCGGATCCTGCTGTATCTCACCGAAAGCGGAGCCGATGCGGTCGCCGGGCTCGCGCCTCAGGTGGACGAGCTCGAGGAACTGCTGGTGTCGGACCTGTCCGAGCAGGAGCGCGTGCAGTTCGCCGACTACCTGCGCCGGTGCCGCAACGCGCTGGGTCAGGCCGGGCATCGCGTGCCGCCCCCTGTCACGACCTGATCGGCCGAACGTGCCACGCGGGCGGTCGCGCAGAACGTCCGACGCGGGCGTTAGGGTGGTGCGGTGCCAGCGCCCGTCATCGCCGCGTCCGAGCTCGTCAAGTCCTACAAGCTGAAGGGCAAGCCCGACTTCCTCGCGGTGGACGGGCTCTCGTTCGAGGTCGCAGCGGGGGAGTCGTTCGGGCTGCTCGGACCCAACGGAGCCGGCAAGTCCACCACGATGAAGATGATCGGGGCCGTCTCCACCCGCACCAGCGGCCGGCTGAGCATCCTCGGCCTGGACCCGGACCAGTACGGTCCCGAGATCCGCTCGCGCCTGGGGGTGGTGCCGCAGCAGGACAACCTGGACGCGGAGCTGAACGCGCGCGAGAACCTGTACATCTATGGACGCTACTTCGGCCTGCCCGGTGCCGTGTGCGCCCAGAAGGCCGATGAGCTGCTCGCCTTCGCGGCCCTGGAGGACAAGGCCAAGAGCAAGGTGGATCAGCTCTCCGGGGGGATGAAGCGGCGTCTCACGATCGCCCGCGGCCTGATCAACGACCCCCGCATCCTGCTGCTTGACGAGCCCACCACGGGCCTTGACCCGCAGGCGCGGCACGTGCTGTGGGACCGTCTGTTCCGGCTGAAGGAGCGCGGCACCACGCTCGTGCTGACCACGCACTACATGGACGAGGCGGAGCAGCTCTGCGACCGCCTGGTCGTGGTCGACAAGGGCAGGATCATGGCGGAGGGGACGCCATCCGCACTGATCCGCCGACACTCCAGCCGTGAGGTGCTGGAGGTGCGGTTCGGCTCGGAGCGCAACCAGCAGGTCGAGCCGCAGCTGCAGGGGATCGGCGAGCGGGTGGAGGTCCTGCCCGACCGCGTGCTGATCTACACCGACAACGGCGAGGCCGCCCTGGAGCGCGTCACCGAGCGCGGGCTGCAGCCGGTCACGTCGCTGGTGCGCAGGTCCAGCCTCGAGGACGTGTTCCTCCGGCTCACCGGAAGGTCGCTGATCGAATGACCCGCCCGTCCGACGAGCTGCCCGAGCCGGTCCGCTCGTCCCGAACCTCGGAGCCCGCCGTGCTGGCGCAGCCGTCGCTCGAGGAGCTGCGCGCGGAGGCCATGCAGTGGGGCCGCAAGCCGCGTGCCCTCGGCGCGTGGTACGTGACCGAGCACATGGTCCGGGCGATGCGCGCCTACGGCTGGACGATCATCGTGGGCGCGCTGGGGCAGCCGATCCTGTACCTGCTCGGACTTGCGGTGGGGCTGGCGGCGCTCATCCAGGCGAACATCCAGGACGGCGGCGTGGAGGTGTCCTACCTCGTCTTCGTCGCCCCGGCGCTGCTGATGACGGCGACCATCTCGGTGGCCACCGAGGAGTTCACCTATCCGGTGATGGCCGGGTTCAAGTGGCGTCGCTACTTCTTCGGGTTCAGCGCTTCGCCGCTGTCAGCCGCGCAGATCGCGACCGGCGTCGTGCTCGGTGCGACGGCGCGGATGGTCGTGGTCGCTGTCGCGTACACGGCTTTCCTGTATCTGTTCCAGGCGATTCCGGATGCCGCGACCGGGTGGCTGTCGGTGTTCGTCGCGATCCTGGCCGGGCTCGCCTTCGGGGTCCCGCTGATGGCCTACGCGGCATCCGTCCAGGAGGACAAGGGCCAGTTCGCGCTGGTCCAGCGGTTCCTCTTCATGCCGATGTTCCTGTTCTCGGGCACCTTCTTCCCGCTGGCCACCCTGCCGCTGTGGCTGCAGTGGATCGGCTGGATCTCCCCGCTCTGGCACGCGTCCGAACTGGGGCGCTGGCTCAGCTACGGTCGGCCCATCGCGCCGGCGATGCTGGCCGTGCACATCGGTTACCTGCTGGTGCTCACCATCGGCGGGTACCTGCTGGCCCGGCGCGTCTTCCAGCGGAGGCTGGCCGCATGAGCGCCGCGGGCACGATGACCGGCACCGGCGCACCGCAGCGGCGCGCCGGGGGAGTGCGCGCACTGTGGTCGGGCAACCCCGGCGCGGTGGTGCAGCGCGGCCTTCTGGCTGCGCGCTCCTCCAGCTGGGTCGTGGTCCTCTCCGGCTTCTTCGAGCCGGTGTTCTATCTCGCCTCGATGGGGATCGGGCTGGGCGCATTGGTCGGCACTGTCCAGACCTCCACCGGCCTGGAGGTCAGCTACGCGCAGTTCATCGCGCCCGCGCTGCTGGCGGTCTCGGCCATGAACGGCGCGATCTACGACTCCACCTGGAACGTCTTCTTCAAGCTCAACTACGGAAAGCTGTACGAGGGGATGCTGTCCACCTCGCTCGGTCCGCTGGATGTGGCGCTCGGCGAGATCCTCTACGCGCTGCTGCGCGGGCTGCTGTACGCCACCGGCTTCATGATCATCATGCAGCTGTTCTCGCTGAACCTCTCGTGGACGGCGATCCTGGCACTGCCCGCCGTCCTGCTGATCGCGTTCGGCTTCGCGAGTCTCGGCATGGCGATCACCAGCTATATGAAGGCGTTCCAGCACATGGAGTGGATCAATTTCGTGCTGCTGCCGATGTTCCTGTTCTCGGCGACGCTGTACCCGATCACGGTCTACCCGGAGTTCATCCAGGTGCTGGTGAAGATCTTCCCGCTCTGGCACGGGGTCGAGCTGGTCCGCGGGCTGACCACCGGTGCCCTGTCCTGGGGCATGCTGTGGCACGTGCTCTACTACGTCGTGATGATCGCGGTCGGCCTGGTGTTCACGACCAAGCGGCTGCGCGCACTGTTCCTGGACTGACCGCGGCCGACCTGGACGGCGCGGTCAGCGCCAGAGCAGCGCGATGCCTGCGTTGAGCAGGGTCAGGATGCCGACCAGCCAGAACGCCGCCGGAGGGATGCTCCCGCCCTTGCGCTCCCGCGCGGAGCCGATGCCCAGCAGTGCGCCGATGATGATCAGCACCACCAGCTTCACGCCGATCTTGACGTAATTCAGGTCGTAGGAGATCCCCCATGGCGCCGCCAGGATCAGCCCCGCGACGAAGGAGATGGTCAGGCCGATGCTCATCAGCGAAGTGGTCTGCACGCGACGGTTGTAGACCTCCACCGCCCAGGCGCCGAACAGGACCGCGAAGCCGCTGAGGTGGATGAGTACGACGATCTGACGAAGCACTTCGAGAGCGTCCATGGTCGGCACGCTAGTCCCGGACGCGGCGGTCCACCAGCAGGGGGCGGCGCAGACGCCCGCGCCGCGTGCCCGCTCCGGGTCAGGCGCGCAGCTGTGCGAGCACCAGGGCGGTGCGGACGGCGGCATCCGCCGCTTCGGCGCCCTTGTCCTCGTGAGAGCCCGGCAGGCCCGCCCGGTCCAGTCCCTGCTGCTCGTCGTCGAGGGTGAGCAGGCCGAAGCCGACCGGCCTGCCGGCGTCCAGCGCCACCCGGGTCAAGCCATCGGTCGCGGCCGCCGAGACGTAGTCGAAGTGCGGTGTTCCGCCCCGGATGATGACCCCGAGCGCGACGACCGCGTCGGCGCCGGCGGCGAACGCCGCCTGCGCCGCGAGCGCCAGCTCGAACGAGCCGGGGACGCGCACGAGCTGCCACGTCGCGCCCGCCGCCTCCAGGGTGCGCTCTGCGCCGGCGATCAGGCCGTCTGTGATGACCTGGTGCCAGGTCCCGGCCACGACCACCACGTTCAGGGACGACGCGTCGCTGCCGCCGACGATCGGCGCGCCCTTCCCGCTCATGCGCCGGCCCCCCGGGCGGGTGCGGTGACCTCGTGCATCCGTGCGAGGGCGTCGGTCAGGTCCTCCTCGGCGATCAGGTGGCCCATGCGGTCGCGCTTGGTGGACAGGTACTGGTGGTTGTTCGGCCCCACGCCGACCAGCAGTGGAACCTGCTCGACGATCTCGAGCCCGAGCTCGCGCAGCTGCGTCACCTTGTCGGTGTTGTTGGTCAGCAGGCGCACCTTCTCCACACCCAGGTCGGCCAGGATGCCGGCCGCCGCGGCATAGTCGCGCGCGTCGGCGGGCAGCCCGAGGGCCAGGTTCGCGTCGACGGTGTCCAGCCCGCGCTCCTGCAGGCTGTACGCGCGCAGCTTGTTGATCAGCCCGATGCCGCGACCCTCGTGACCGCGCATGTAGATGACGATGCCGCCGTCCTGCTCGATCGCGTCCAGCGCCGCGTCCAGCTGCGGACCGCATTCGCACTTCAGCGAGCCGAACGCCTCACCGGTCAGGCATTCCGAGTGCACCCGGACGAGGGGGGCATCCTCGGACAGGTCGCCCGAGACGACCGCGAGGTGGTCCGTGCCGGTGATCCGGTCCTTGTAGGCCAGGAACCGGAAGCCGCCGTGCGCGGTGGGCACATTGGCCTCGGCGCGCAGGCTCACCCGCCGGCGGTGCGGTGAGTGGGTGGTCGCCGCGATCGGCTGGTGCTCGTTCAGGTGGGCGATCAGCTGCTCGATCGTGATCACCGGCACGCCGTCGCGTTCGCCGAGCTCGAGCAGTCCCGGCAGTCGCATCATCGAGCCGTCCTCGGCCACGACCTCCGCGATCGCGCCGACCGGCTTCAGGCCGGCCAGGCGCATCAGCTCGACCGCGGCCTCGGTGTGCCCGCCGCGCTCGCGCACGCCGCCGTCGACCGCACGAAGCGGCAGCACATGGCCGGGTCGGATCACGCTGGTCGGCGTGGACTGCGGGTCGGCCAGGACGTTGAGGGTGTGGGCGCGGTCGGAGGCGGAGATGCCCGTCGAGACCCGGTCCGCGGCATCCACGCTGACCGTGTAGGCGGTGCCGCGCGCGTCCTCGTTCACCTCGACCATCGGGGGCAGGTCGAGGCGGTCGGCCCACTCGCCGGGCATCGGCGCGCAGATGAAGCCGCTGGACCAGCGGACGGTCCACGCGATCCATTCCGGGGTGGCCAGCTCGGCGGAGAGCACGACATCCCCTTCGTTCTCGCGGTTCTCGTCGTCCGCGACGATCACGGGGCGGCCCGCGCGGAGCGCGTCGAGGGCGGCGGAGATGGGGGAAAGGCTCATCGGGAGCCTCCTTCTGTCTGGGCGGCGGGGGCCGCGGGGGTATCGACCATCGCGGTGGTGACCGCGGAAGGGGTGAACGCGAGCAGGCGCTGCACGTGACGCGCCAGGATGTCGGTCTCGAGGTTGACCAGGTCGCCGACCGCGCGGGAGCCGAGCGTCGTGGCCGCGAGCGTCTCGGGGATGAGCGAGACCTCGAACCAGGGGGCGTCGGAATCGGCGGGGCTGACCGCGCTGACCGTCAGTGAGACGCCGTCGACCGAGATGGAGCCCTTGTCGACCACCAGCGGAGCGAGCGCGGCGGGCAACCCGACGCGCAGAACGCGCCACTGCGCTCCGGGGCGGACCTGCAGAAGCTCACCGGTGCCGTCGATGTGGCCCTGCACGATGTGCCCGCCGAGGCGCCCGTGTGCGGCGGTTGCCCGCTCCAGGTTGACCGGTCGACCGGCCGCGACCCCGGCCAGGGTGGACATGTCGAGGGTCTGCTTCATCACATCTGCCGTGAACCAGTCATCGCCGCGATCGACCACGGTGAGGCAGACGCCGCTGACCGAGATGGAGTCGCCGTGGGCGGCGTCCGATACCGCCTTGGGCGCATGCACTCGCAGCCGCACGCCGTCTCCGGACGGGTCGACGGCCGTGACGGCCCCGATCTCTTCGACGATTCCGGTGAACATCAGAGGTCTCCTTGCGTGGCGGGGTGTGCGGTCAGCAGCAGGTCCCGGCCGAGCATCTGCACGGATGACACGGCCAGGCGCCGCTGCTGAGAGATGGTGTCGACGCCGAGGCGGCCGAGCGCGGGGTGGTCGGTACCGTCGGCGCCGTAACCGATCAGGGTCGGGGCGACGTAGGCGAGCACCTCGTCGACGAGGTGCTCGCGCAGGAATGCGCTGGCGATGGTCGGGCCGCCTTCGACGAACACCCGCTGGGCGCCGAGCGCGCGCAGTTCGGACAGGACCGCGGGCAGGTCGCTGCCCGAGCGGTGCAGCAGCTGCCGTGGGTGCCTGCGCAGGGCGGCGTCCTCCGGCAGCCGGCGGTCGCCGAGCACGACCGGCACCGGCTGGCTGTCGTACAGCGTCCCGTCCGGACGGCGGGCGGTCAGCGCCGGGTCGTCGGCCAGGACCGTGCCGATGCCCACCACGATCGCGTCGGCCTCCGCGCGGCGACGGTGCACGTCCGCCCGCGCGTCCGCTCCGGTGATCCACTGGCTGGTGCCGTCGGATGCTGCGGCGCGTCCGTCCAGGCTCTGCGCCCACTTGACCGTGACGTGCGGCCGGCCCAGCCGTTGCACGGTGAGCCAGGAGGCCAGCAGCTCGGTGCCTTCCTCCGCCATCACGCCGGATTCGACGGAGACCCCGGCCTCGCGCAGCCGTTGCGCACCACCGGTCGATTCGGGGTTCGGGTCGTCCACCGCGAAGATCACCCGGGACACGCCCGCCTCGATCAGCGCGACGGCGCAGGGACCGGTCCGGCCGGTGTGGTTGCACGGCTCGAGGGTGACCACCGCGGTGGTGCCGCGCGCGGCGCCGTCGGCCAGCTGGGACAGCGCGTCCACCTCGGCGTGCACGGTGCCGGCACCACGGTGCCACCCCTCGGCGAGCACGTCGCCGTCGGGGGAGAGGATGACCGCGCCGACCTGCGGGTTGACGCCGCGCGGGCCGTTGCGCGCCAGCTCCAGCGCACGGATCATCGCATCCCGCTCCGCACCGTTCACCGGCATCCGAATCCTTCTTCTTCAGGCTCCGGGATTGGCGATCGGCGGCGCGCAGGCACCGCCCGTGCTGCCTCCCATCCGGACTCGCAGCATTTCTGCTGCATCACCGTCGGTCCCGGATTTCCACCGGATCAGCCTCGGCGCACCCGAATCGGATGCTGTCGCCTCGGCTCGCGGACTGTCACCGCCGGTTCGGATTCCCACCGACCCCGGAGCACGTATTGCACTTCAGTGTAGTCAACGCACCGAGGGGGAATTCATTCCGGCCGGCGTGGGCGTGCGGCGGGAACGGCGACTGAACGAACCCTGTGCGCGCTCGTGTGCGCGGCGCCCGAGCCCCTGCCGCCCCGTAGCCTGGAAGGGCCGAGCGACAGCGACGACGGGGTGCGCACCCCGGCGCTGCGCACCGAGGCGGGGCTGAGAGCACAGGGAGCGGATGACACACGCACAGACGGGCTTCGAAGCGCTCGCCGCGCGCCCGTACGCCGACGTGCTGGTGGTCGGGGGCGGCATCAACGGTCTGGCGACGTTCCGGGATCTGGCGATGCAGGGCGTGGATGTCGCGCTGGTGGAGCGCGCCGACTTCGTCAGCGGTGCTTCCGCGGGCTCCTCGCACATGATCCATGGCGGCATCCGATACCTCGAGAACGGGGAATTCCGGCTCGTGCACGAGGCGGTGACCGAACGCAACGGCCTGCTGAAGATCGCGCCGCACTACGTGCGGCCGCTGCAGACGACGATTCCCATCTTCTCCACCTTCTCCGGCGTGCTGACCGCCCCACTGCGCTTCCTGCGGCACGGGGGCGGCACGCACCGCGAACGCGGGGCCGCTCTGATCAAGATCGGCCTGGTCATCTACGACTCCTTCTCGCGCGGGGGCGGCCGGGTGCCTCGCCACGAGTTCCACGGACGGCGCAGGTCACTGCAACAGCTGCCGCACCTGAACGCGGGGGTCAAGTACACCGCGACGTACTGGGACGCGTCGCTGCACGATCCGGAGCGCTTGGCCATCGACGTGCTGTGCGACGGTCTCACGGCCGGGGGAATCTCGGCGCGTGCGGCCAACTACACCGCCGCTGTCGGGGTGGACGACGGCGGAATCGTCCTGCGCGACCAGGACAGCGGTGCGCAGGTGCGGTTCGTGGCATCCGTGATCGTCAACGCGTCCGGGCCGTGGACCGATGTCACCAACCTCGCACTCGGCGATCCGACGCAGTACATGGGCGGCACGAAGGGCTCGCACATCGTGCTGGACCACCCCGCGCTGCTGGCGGCCACGGGCGGGCGCGAGCTGTTCTTCGAGCACAGGGACGGCCGGATCGTGCTCATCTACCCGCTGAAGGGCCGCGTCCTGGTCGGCACCACCGACCTCGAGCACGACATGAGCGACCCGATCGTGTGCACCGAGGCGGAGGTCGACTACTTCCTCGATCTGGTCGGCTACGTCCTGCCCGACATCGCGGTGGATCGCAGCAGCATCGTGTATCGCTTCGCGGGCGTACGGCCGCTGCCCGGACACGGTGAGCTGGCGCCCGGCTTCGTCTCGCGGGACTACCGCATCGAGTCCGCGCCACTGGTCCGCTCGTCGGCCGGCCGGGAGGCCGGGGCTGAGCCGGGGGAGGACCAGGCCAGCGCCACGGTGCTCAGCCTGGTGGGCGGCAAGTGGACGACCTTCCGCGCGTCGGCGGAGAACCTCGCCGATCACGTCCTCGGGTTGCTCGCGCGTCCGCGGCGCAGCTCGACCAGGGGAGTGCCGATCGGCGGCGGCCGCGGCTACCCGACCACCGAGCGCGCGCGCCGACGGTGGATGGACGCGCACCGCGATGCGCTGCCCCTCGCCCGGGTCGCGACCCTGCTCGATCGCTACGGTACGACCGCCGCCGAGGTCATCGCGGCGATCACGGCGGACCCGGACGACCGGCCGCTGCGGACGCTGCCGGACTTCAGCACCGCGGAATTGCGCCACCTCGCCCGCGCGGAATGCGTCGTGCACCTCGATGACATCCTGCTGCGCCGCACCAGCCTGGCCTTCATCGGCGCCGTCACCGCGGAGTCGGCCGCCGAGGTCGCGGAGGCGATCGCACCGGTGCGGGGGTGGGACCTCGCGCAGCGACGCGCGCAGACCACCCGGGCGTTGACGCAGGTGCACGCGGCGGATCCGACCTGGTCGGACGCGGCATCCGCCGGGTCCTCCGCATCGCGATAGCCTGACCGGAGCCGGCCACGCGCGCCGGCGCGGCGACTCGAGCCGCGCAGGGACCCGAAGGAGAGCTCGTGTCGGATCATGTGCTGGCGCTGGACCAGGGGACCACCTCGACGCGCGCCATCGTGTTCGACGGCCACGGCGGAATCGTCGCCGTCGCTCAGCGCGAACACGAGCAGATCTTCCCCCGGGCGGGCTGGGTCGAACACGACCCGATCGAGATCTGGACGAACACGCAGTGGGTGATCGCCACGGTTCTGGACGATGCCGGCCTCGCGCCGCAGGATGTCGCGGGCCTGGGGATCACCAACCAGCGCGAGACCGCGATCGTCTGGGACCGCCGCACCGGCCGACCGGTGACGAACGCGATCGTCTGGCAGGACACCCGCACGCAGTCTCTCATCGATCGGCTGGCCGCGGACGGCGGCACCGACCGGTTCGCCGAGCGCACCGGCCTGCCGCTGGCGACGTACTTCTCGGCGTCGAAGATCGCATGGATCCTCGATTCTGTGCCCGGTGCGCGAGCCGATGCCGAGGCGGGGCATCTGCTGTTCGGCACACCCGACACGTGGGTGATCTGGAACCTGACCGGGGACACGCGCAGCGGGATCCACGTCACCGACGTGACCAATGCCAGCCGCACGCTGCTGATGGACCTGAGCACGCTGGACTGGTCGGACGACCTGCTCGCGGTGTTCGGCATCCCGCGTGCGATGCTGCCCGAGATCGTGCCCTCGTCGGGGGTGATCGGCGAGGTGCTCGAACCTGCCGCGGCACGGGGCATCCGGATCGCCGGGATCCTCGGCGACCAGCAGGCGGCCACCTTCGGCCAAGCGGCATTCGACCCGGGGCAGTCCAAGAACACGTACGGCACCGGCAACTTCCTGCTGGTCAACACCGGCACGGACATCGTCCGCTCCACGCACGGCCTGGTCACCACCGTGGCCTACCGCTGCGGAGACGAGCCGACCTCGTATGCGCTGGAGGGATCCATTGCCGTGACCGGATCCCTCGTGCAGTGGCTGCGGGACAACCTCGGCATCATCAGCTCGGCTCCCGAGGTGGCCCGGCTCGCCTCGACCGTGGACGACAGCGGCGGGGCGTACTTCGTACCGGCGTTCTCCGGCCTGTTCGCCCCCTACTGGCGCCCGGACGCGCGCGGCGCGCTGGTCGGGCTGACCCGGTACGTGAACAAGGCGCACATCGCCCGGGCCGCGATCGAGGCGGCCGCTTTTCAGTCGCGTGATGTCATCGACGCCATCGTGGCCGACACCGGCCGCGAGCTGACCGAGCTGCGCGTGGACGGGGGCGGGTCGCGGGATGACCTGATGATGCAGTTCCAGGCCGACATCCTCGGGATCCCCGTGGTGCGGCCGGCGATCATCGAGACGACGGCGCTCGGCGCCGCGTACGCGGCCGGGCTGGCCACCGGGGTGTGGTCGGGCCGCGACGCGCTGCGGGGCCAGTGGCGCGAGGGCAGGCGGTGGGAGCCGACGATGCCGGCGGAGGAGGCCGACCGGCGGATGCGGCTGTGGCGCAAGGCCGTGACGAAGTCGCTGGACTGGGTCGACGAGGACGTCACGGCGCTGTCCTGACGCCTGCGGCGAGGTCTACTTGAGCAGTCGCGAGAGCCGGCGATCGGCGAGGATCTTGCCGCCGGTCTGGCAGGTGGCGCAGTACTCCAGCGAGTTGTCGGCGAAGAAGACGCTGCGCACGACATCGCCGCACACCGGGCAGGTCTCGCCCCGGCGGCCGTGCACCTGCATGCCGCGACGCTTGGCATCCTTCAGCTCGGCGGGCGGCTTGCCGGATGCCGTGGCGACCGCCTCGGCCAGGGTGCGGGTCATCGCGGCGTGCAGTCCGTCGATGTCCTCGTCGGTGAGGGTCGCTGCGAGGGCATACGGCGACATCCGGGCGTCGTGCAGGATCTCATCCGAATAGGCGTTGCCCACCCCGGCCAGGATCGACTGATCGCGCAGCACGCCCTTGATCTGCGTGCGCCGACCCTGCACCAGCCCGGCGAGCGTGTCGCGCGTGAAGGCCGGATCGAGCGGATCGGGCCCCAGCCGCGCGATTCCGGGCACGTCCTGCGGATCGGTGACCACGTACACGGCGAGGGATTTCTTGGTGCCCGCTTCGGTCAGATCGAATCCGGACCCGTCCGAGAACGCCACCCGCAGGGCGATGGGGGTCTTGCCCGGGCGGATGATGGTCGCAGGAAGCTCGTCGTACCACCTCAGCCACCCGGCCTTGGCGAGATGGAAGATCAGATGGGGTGCGGCATCCGTCGTGGTGGTGGCCAGGTCGATGAACTTGCCGTGCCGCGTTGCGCCGGTGATCTCGGCGCCGACCAGGGCGTCCACCGGAGGGTCGTAGGTCTTCAGCGCCGCGAACGCCGCGACGGTGACCCGCGTGATCGTCAGGCCCGTCGTGCGTCCACCCAGGAAGTCGACGAGCCCCTGGACTTCGGGCATCTCCGGCATGGTTCCATCCTTCCACGTGGTGGTCTGGGAGGGCCCGGCTCAGTCGGGGAGCACCGGCCAGGGCTGCGGCATCCGGTCGTCCTGCGGCAGCAGCCCGGCGATCCAGCCGTCGTCCCGCCCGAACGAGTTGGCCAGGGCGCCGCGCAGGAGCCCTTCGTACCGGAACCCGAGGGCGCGCGCGGACCGCGCGGAGGCGACGTTGCCCGCCACGGCGCGCCACTGGAGCCGCTGCAGTGCCGGACCGGCGCCGCTGAAGCCCCAATCGATCACGGCGCGGGCCGCCTCGGTGAGCACGGCGCGGCGACGGGCCGTCGGCGCCACCCAGTAGCCGATCTCTCCGGTGCCGCCCGCGCTGATGCCGTTGATGCTGATCATGCCGGCCAGCCGGCCGTCCTCACGGATCGCCCACGTGGCCTCCGCGTCCTGGGCCCAGCGGGTGCGCGCGAAGGGGATGAAGCCGTTCGCGTGACGCCGTTCGTAGGGCGAGGGGAGCGTGGTGTACCGCTGGATGTCCGGGTCCTGGCACGCGGCGTAGATCGCGTCGACGTCCGCGTCGGTCGGCGCGGAGAGGGTCAGCCGTTTCGTGACCAGGGTGACAGGTTCCACCCGGCCAGGTTAGCCGCCCGCGCACACAGCCCCGCGAGAAGAACTCGCTCCCCCATTGCTCGCCTGTCACAACACGCCGGCGGGTCGCGCGCCGATCGTGACAGGCGAGCGGGGCTGACGGTGCGTGGCCCGGCGCAGGCGTCGGTCAGCCTCCGGCTCGCCTGTCACAACACGCCGGCGGGGCGCGCCGATCGTGACAGGCGAGCGGGGCTGTCGGTGCGTGGCGCGGCACAGGCGTCGGTCAGCCTCCGGCTCGCCTGTCACAACACGCCGGCGGGGCGCGCGGATCGTGACGGGGGAGCGGGGCTGCCCATCGTGACAGGCGAGCGGGGCTGCCGAGCGCGATAGGGGAGCGGGGCGGGCCTCAGGCCCGGCGCAGCAGGCCGACCTTGTCGTAGACGTCGGCGACGGTGCGGTCGGCGACCTCGGAGGCGCGCCCGGCGTTGACGGCCAGCACGCGGTCCAGCTCGGCCTTGTCGTCCAGCAGCTCGAGGGCGCGGGCGCGGACCGGACCGAACTCGCCCACCACGACCTCGGCCAGCCCCTTCTTGAAGTCGCCGTATCCGCGACCGGCGTACTCGTCCTCGATCGCGGGGATCTGCCGCCCGGTCAGGGCCGCGTAGATGACGAGCAGGTTCGACACGCCGGGCTTGGCCTCGCGGTCGTACCGCACCGAACCCTCGCTGTCGGTGACCGCGCGCATGATCTTCTTGGCGCTCAGCGACGGGTCATCCAGCAGCCACAGGGTCCCGGCGTCGGACTCCGCCGACTTGGACATCTTCGCGGTCGGGTTCTGCAGGTCGTAGATGCGCGCGGTGTCCTTCTGGATCACCGGCATCGGGACCCGAAATGTCTCGCCGTACCGGGAGTTGAACCGCTCCGCCAGATCGCGGGTCAGCTCGACGTGCTGCTTCTGATCGTCCCCGACCGGCACGATGTCGGTCTGATACAGCAGGATGTCCGCTGCCATCAGCACCGGATAGGTGAACAGGCCGACCGATGTCGCGTCGGTGCCGTAGCGCTGGGATTTGTCCTTGAACTGAGTCATCCGTCCGGCCTCGCCGAAGCCGGTGATGGTGGAGAGGATCCACGCGAGCTCGGGGTGCGCGGGGACGTGCGATTGCACGTAGAGCGTGGATTTGGACGGCTCGATGCCGGCCGCGATGTACTGCGCGGCGGTGCGACGCGTCTTCTCGCGCAGCTCGGCCGGATCGTTCGGCTGCGTCAGGGCGTGGAGGTCCACGACCGAGAAGAACGCGTCGTAGGCCTCCTGCAGGTCGCGCCACTGCAGCAGCGCTCCGATGTAGTTGCCGATCTGGAGCGAGTCGGCGGAGGGCTGCATGCCGGAGTACAAGCGAGGTTTCGTCACCTCCTGATTCTAGGGGCGACGGATGCTGCGACCTCCGGTGCGGGGATTCCCGAGCATCGCAGGCGCACGCCCGCGCGTCAGCTGCCGAGCCGGTAGTCCGCGACCACCGGCGCGTGATCGCTCCAGCGGGTGTCCCAGGACGGGGCGCGAACGACGCGGTAATCCGTGACCCGCGCGGCCAGCTGCGGGGTGGCGAGGTGGTAATCGATGCGCCAGCCGGAGTCGTTGTCGAACGCCCGCCCCCGCATCGACCACCACGTGTACGGGCCGTCGATCTCGCCGGCGTGTGCGCGCCCGACATCCACCCAGCCCAGCCCTGTGCCGGTGGACCCGTCGACCCCGGTGACCTGTGCGCCGGCGGGGCCGAGGAAGCGGTCGAAGTAGGCGCGCTCGCGGGGCAGGAAGCCGGCCTTCTTGACGTTGCCCTTCCAGTTGCGGATGTCCAGTTCGCGGTGCCCGACGTTCAGATCGCCCATGACCAGGGACAGCGGGGATGCCGCGGCCAGGAGGGGCAGGCGAGCCTCCATCGCGTCCAGGAACGCCCACTTCGCATCCTGGCGGGGCGTGTCGGCCTCGCCGGTGTGCACGTACGCGCTGACCACGGTGAGGCGTTCGCCGTCGATCTCGATGTCGGCCTCGAGCCATCTGCCCGCGCTGTCCAGGCCCTCCTGGCCGAGCACGGTGCGCACCTGCACCGGCACGATCCGACTTGCGATCGCGACGCCGGCGCGGCCCTTGGCGAGGGCCTCGTCGTTGACCAGCTCCCACCCCGGCAGCGCAAGCCTCAGCTCGTCGGCGCTGGCGCGGGCCTCCTGCAGTGCCATGATGTCCACGTCCGCGGCATCCAGCCATTCGAGCATGCCCTTGCGGGTCGCCGCCCGGATCCCGTTGACATTGATCGAGGCGATGCGGACGCGATGTGGCACGCGTCTCAGCTTAATGACCACGCCGGACATGCGGCGTGTGCACCGGCGCGGCCGGATCGGGATCGGGCGTCACGGCAGTGGCCTTGCGTGCCGCCGCGCGCGCCGCGTGCGCGGAGGCGGCCGGGCGCGGCGGGGGTGCGGACGCCTCCACCTCTCGCAGCTCGTCCTCGGCCTCCCGGACGGCGAAGTCGGCGCGCCACGCGCGATACCAGGGGGCGGTGGCGCGGGCTTCCCGCGCCGCGCGCAGGCGCACCTGCGCGGCCAGGAGGAGTGCGCGGTGCTCCGCAGCGATCTGCTCGGCCTCGCTCGGGGCGGAGATCGGGATGTGCTTGTCCTGGGACGCCACCGCGATCCAGGCGGCAGCCACCAGCATGATGATCCCGCTGATCTTGAACCACAGCAGCAGGCCGACGAAGATCGCGAACGTGGCCAGCAGCGGGTTGGACGGGGTGTAGCTGACCAGCACACCGGCGCTGAACTGGAGCACCGTCAGCGCCGCCCCGCCCAGCAGTGCGCCGGGCCAGATCATGCGCCACTGCAGCGACGTGTCGGTGAGGAATCGGAACAGGGCCGCGAGGGCGGCCGCGTTGATCGCGAACGACACGATCACCGACCCGATGCGAATGCTGACATCGACCATGCCCGGGCCCAGGTCGATCCCGAACAGCGAGAGCAGCCAGGACAGCGCCCACGAGCTGACCCAGGTCAGCGCCGCGCCGACGATCAGCGCTGCGCCGAAGATGAGAGCCGCGGCCAGGTCGCGCGCCTTCAGCAGCACGTAGCTGCGCCGGTCCGGGGGGATTCCGAACATGTCCCGCACGCCGCGCCGCGAATAGGTCACCCAGCCGATCGCGGTCCAGATCACGGCACCGAATGCGATCAGCCCGGTGATGCTCAGCGCCCCGGTCGCGTTTGAGGCGATCTCCTGCACCTCCGCTGTGGTGATGACTCCCTGCGGGCCGATCAGCCCGGGGATGTAGCTGTTGATCAGCGTGATCACCGCGTTGACGGCCTCGGTGTTGCCGCCGAGCCAGAGTCCGGTGACGGCGAAGGTGACGTAGATGGCGGCGAAGATCGCGAACAGCCCCTGGTAGCTGATGCCCGCCCCGAGCAGGAAGCCGTTGTTCTGGAGGAAGTGGCGCCACACGCGTACCGGGAACCACGCCAGCGTCCGCTGCGTGAGCCGGGTGGCGGCCTGGATGGGCTCGTCGATGCGCTCGCGGATGGAACCCTGCGTCCCCTCCCACCTCTGCCGGAGCGTCTGCTCCGTGCGGGCGGCCTCCGCTGCGGCGCTGCGCGCCTCGGATGCGCTCTTGTGGCTCACGGTGACAGGTTAGTCATCAACGGATGCCGCGGCTTCGCCGCCCGCGGAGACGGCGGTCAGCGGCGCTGAGGGGGTGAGGGCCACGGGTGCACGGAACCGCCGCGCGGTCAGCAGCACCGGCACCAGGAGGGCCGCCGGAAGCAGGAAGGCGACTCCCAGGCCGGGAGAGTCGGCGAGGAGGCCGAGCATGACCGCTCCCAGCACCGCGCCGACGTAGTTGAACAGGTTCACGCGGGCGATGATCTCGTCGCTGCGCGCCGGGGCCAGCGCACCGGCGGCGGTGAAGGTCAGCGGCACGAGCGCGCCTACGGCCACGCCGGCCAGAGCGAACCCCCCGATGGCGGCGACCGGGAACGGCAGGAGCGCGACCAGCCCGCATCCCAGGAGGGAGATGACCGCGGCGGCGAGGACGACCCGGGTGCGGCCGAACCGCCCGACGGCGGGATCGGTGAGCAGCCGCGTGACCAGGATCGCCGCCTGATAGGCGGCGTAGCCCAGCGGCGCCAGGGCGGCAGCGGTCAGCAGCTGATCCTGCAGGTACACGGTGCTCCAGGTGCTCACCGCCGAATCCACTGTGAACGCCGCGAGCAGCACGAAGCCGAAGAGCCAGATCCCGCGTCGGGGGAGCGGTGCCTTGCCGTGCCGGCCCACCGGCGCCGCAGCCCGCGCCGGGTCGAACCCGCCTGCACCGAGCAGCGCCACCGCGCTCGCCACGATCGCGGCGAGCGTGAGCGGCATGACCACGGCAAGCCCGACCGCCGTCGAGCCGGCCACGGCGAGGGCCCCGACGATGGCGGCGGCGGTGTAGGCGGCGAAGTATCCGCCCATGATGTCGCGTCCGTATCGCCGTTGCACGAGCACGCCCTGCATGGCGCCCGCGGCGTCCACGCCGCCCAGACCGATCCCGTAGATGCCGAACGCGGCCACGAAGACCCAGAGCGCAAGCCCCGGCACCAGGGCAGTCAGCACGATCGCGACGAGGGCGAGGACCTCGAACGCCAGCGCAACGCTCAGAGCGACTCGGCTGCCCCGCCACTTGGCCAGCACATCCGCGATGATCGAGCCGACCGCCGCCGTCACGCATACCAGCAGGACGATCAGCGAGACCCCGACGTCGTCGATCCCCTGACGGTCCTTGAACACCGGCAGCGAGGTCACCACCACCGCGTAGCCGAACCCTTGCGCGGCGTACGCGGCGCTGACGGCAGCTCGCGAGCGTAAGGCGGAAACCGGAGGGGTGCTCACGCTCGGAGCATACCGGCGGTCAGCGTCCGCGGAGGATGGCCTGCTTCACTTCGGCGATCGCCTTGGTCACCTCGATGCCGCGGGGGCATGCCTCAGTGCAGTTGAAGGTGGTGCGGCAGCGCCACACGCCCTCCTTGTCGTTGAGGATGTCCAGGCGGACATCGCCCGCGTCGTCGCGCGAGTCGAAGATGAACCGGTGCGCGTTGACGATCGCAGCGGGACCGAAGTACTGTCCATCGGTCCAGAAGACGGGGCACGAGGAGGTGCACGCCGCGCAGAGAATGCACTTGGTGGTGTCGTCGAAGACCTCGCGGTCCACGATCGACTGGATGCGCTCCTTGCCCGGCTCGGGCGTGGAGTTTGCGATCAGGAACGGCTGCACGTCGCGGAACGACGCGAAGAACGGCTCCATGTCGACGATGAGATCCTTCTCCAGCGGCAGGCCCTTGATCGCCTCGACGTAGATCGGCTGCGAGATGTCCAGATCCTTGATGAGGGTCTTGCAGGCGAGCCGGTTGCGGCCGTTGATGCGCATCGCGTCGGAGCCGCAGATGCCGTGGGCGCAGGAGCGCCGGAACGTCAGCGATCCATCGACCTCCCACTTGATCTTGTGGAGGGCATCCAGGACGCGGTCGGTGGAATACAGCTCGACGTCGTAGTCCACCCAGCGCGGCTCCTCATCCACCTCGGGGTTGAAGCGCCGGATGATGAACGTGACCAGGAACGACTGGATGCCGGACTCGGCCGCGGGCGAACTGCCTGCCTGGCCGGTGGCGGAGTCCACGCCGAGCGCGGTCGAGGAATCAGCGGTCTCTACGAGCGTGGACGCCATCTCTAGTACTTCCTCTCCATCGGCTGGTAGCGCGTGATCACGACGGGCTTCCAGTCCAGGCGGATGTGGTCATCGGAATGCGAGGATCCGGCATCCCCGGACAGGTAGGCCATGGTGTGCTTCATGTAGGTCTCGTCGTCGCGCTTGGGGTAGTCGTCGCGCATGTGCCCGCCGCGGCTCTCCTTGCGGTTGCGGGCGGCGACCACCACGACCTCGGCGATGTCGAGCAGGAAGCCCAGCTCGACCGCTTCGAGCAGGTCGGTGTTGTACCGCTTGCCCTTGTCGTCGACGTGGATGTTCTTGAACCGGCCGCGCAGTTCCTCGATGACGTCCAGCACGTAGGTCAGCGACTCGTCGGTCCGGAAGACCTGCGCGTTCTTGTCCATCTCTTCCTGGAGCTTCTTGCGCAGGACGGCGATGCGCTCGGTGCCGGTGCCGGCTCGCAGGCCCTCGATGAGGCCGCGCACCTCGGCGGCGGGATCCTCCGGGAGCGGCACGAACTCGGCCGTCTTGACGTACTCGACGGCGTTGCGGCCGGCGCGCTTGCCGAAGACGTTGATGTCCAGCAGCGAGTTGGTGCCCAGGCGGTTGGAGCCGTGCACCGAGACGCAGGCGCACTCACCGGCGGCGTACAAGCCGGGCACCACGTTGGTGTTGGTCGAGAGGACCTCGGCGTTGTTGTTGGTGGGGATGCCGCCCATCGCATAGTGCGCGGTGGGCATGACGGGCACAGGCTCGACCACCGGATCGACGCCGAGGTAGGTGCGGGCGAACTCGGTGATATCGGGCAGCTTGGTCTCGAGCACTTCGGCGCCGAGGTGTGTGCAGTCCAGCAGCACGTAGTCCTTGTGCGGACCGGCGCCGCGCCCCTCGGCGACCTCCTGCTGCATGCAGCGGCTCACGATGTCGCGGGGAGCGAGGTCCTTGATGGTGGGCGCGTAGCGCTCCATGAACCGCTCGCCGGATGCGTTGCGCAGGATCGCGCCCTCGCCTCGGGCGCCCTCGGTGAGCAAGATACCGAGACCGGCCAGGCCGGTCGGGTGGAACTGGAAGAACTCCATGTCCTCCAGCGGCAGGCCTTTGCGCCAGAGGATGCCGACGCCGTCGCCGGTGAGGGTGTGCGCGTTGGAGGTGGTCTTGTAGATCTTCCCGAAGCCACCCGTGGCGAAGATGACCGCCTTGGAGTGGAACACGTGCAGGTCGCCGGTCGCCAGCTCGTAAGCGACGACTCCGGCCACCTGCGTGGCCCCGTCGTCATCGATGACGGTGATCAGGTCGAGCACGTAGTACTCGTTGAAGAAGTTGATGCCCAGGCGGACGCAGTTCTGGAACAGCGTCTGCAGGATCATGTGGCCGGTGCGGTCGGCGGCGTAGCATGCCCGGCGCACGGGCGTCTTGCCGTGATCGGCGGTGTGTCCGCCGAATCGGCGCTGGTCGATCTTGCCCTCGGGGGTGCGGTTGAACGGCAGCCCCATGTTCTCCAGGTCGATGACGGCGTCGATCGCCTCCTTGGCGAGGATCTCGGCGGCATCCTGGTCGACGAGGTAGTCGCCGCCCTTGACCGTGTCGAACGTGTGCCACTCCCAGGAGTCCTCTTCGACGTTGGCGAGGGCCGCAGCCATGCCGCCCTGCGCCGCGCCGGTGTGCGAGCGCGTCGGGTACAGCTTCGAGATGACGGCGGTCCGTGCGCCCGGCCCGGCTTCGATCGCCGCGCGCATGCCGGCGCCGCCGGCTCCGACGATGACGATGTCGAACTGGTGGTAGTGGACGCCGTCTCGGACGATGCTGTCGGGACTCTGGGGGCTCTGGGTGCTCACGTGAAGGATGCCTCTATGTCTGTCTGGTGTGTCGTCGGGGCGTAGGTCAGGCCTGGCACATGTCCCACAGGGAACTGTCCGCGGTGACGCCCAGGCACGGGTCGAAGGTGAAGACGACCAGCGTGCCCAGAAGGATGAGGAATCCGGCGGCCAGCCAGATCGCCCACACCAGGACGCGGCGCACCTTGGGATGGGTGATGTAGTCGTTGGTGACAGTGCGCATGCCGTTGGCGCCGTGGATCAGCGCCAGCCACAGCATGAGGACGTCCCACCACTGCCAGAACGGGCTGGCGAACTTGCCGACGACGAACGCGAAGTCCAGACCGTGGATGCCCTCGCCGAGCATCAGGTTGACGAACAGATGGCCGAAGATGAGCACGACCAGCAGCACGCCCGAGACGCGCATGTAGATCCAGCCCCACTTCTCCAGGTTGGGTCCGGAGCGACGCGGTGCGGTGTGCGGAGTGCGCGGTGCGGCGATGGTGTCAGCAGTCATCAGTGGCCGCCTCCCATCGTGGCGAAGACGTTCATGAGATGACGGGGCGTGAATGCGAGCATCGTCACCAGCCACAGTCCGATGACTCCCCACCAGAGCTGACGCTGCAGACGGGCACCCTTCGCCCAGAAGTCCACCACGATGATGCGCAGACCGTTGTAGGCGTGGTACGCGATCGCGCCGACCAGCACGACCTCACCGAGGCCCATGATCGGGTTCTTGTACGTGCCGATGACGGCGTTGTACGCCTCGGGGGAGACGCGGATCAGCGCGGTGTCCAGGACGTGGACGAGGAGGAAGAAGAAGATCGCAACCCCCGTGATGCGGTGCAGTACCCAGGACCACATGCCCTCGCGCCCGCGGTACAGCGTTCCGCGCGGGACTTTCGAGGTGGTCTCGGATACCGACGGTGTCAAGCGTGTGCCTGCGGACACGGTCGTCCTCCCTGAAGGGTGCGGGATCGTTTCAGCCCGGTGCGGACCATGCGCCGGCTCTTCTCCATCCTAGGACCGCTCACGCAGGGGAGGCGACGGAGGCCGAGCCCCAGGTGTCTCGATGTCGAGACAAATCGCCGAACCCGGCCGGGACGGGCGCGGATCCGATGCCCTCAGGCGCCGCCACTACGCTGGCGGCATGCACCAGCCGATTCCCGACTTCTACGCCGTCATCCCCGCCGGGGGGATCGGGAGCAGGCTGTGGCCGCTCTCCCGCGCTGACGCGCCCAAGTTCCTGCACGACCTGACCGGCTCGGGCAACTCCCTGCTGCGCGACACCTGGGACCGACTGGAGCCGCTGTCCGGCCCGGACCGCATCGCGGTCGTCACCGGGCGCGCGCACCGCGCGGCGGTGGAGCGGGAGCTGCCGGCCATCCCCGACCGGAACGTCGTCCTCGAGTCGGAGCCCCGCGACTCGGCGGCCGCGATCGGTCTGGCCGCGGCGATCCTGTCGCGGCGGGAGCCCGACGTCATCATCGGCGCGTTCGCCGCCGATCACGTGATCCGCGGCACGCAGGTGTTCGAGTGGGCGGTGCAGCAGGCGGTGGCAGTCGCGCGCGAGGGCTACATCTGCACGATCGGAATCCAGCCCACGGAAGCGGCGGTCGGGTTCGGCTACATGCGCAAGGCAGGTGAACTGGTGGTGGCCGGCGCTCCCGAAGCGACGCTGGTCGAGAAGTTCGTGGAGAAGCCCGACCTGGAGACGGCCCGCGAGTATCTCGCCGACCGCTCCTACCTCTGGAACGCGGGCATGTTCATCTCGCGCGCCGACGTGCTGCTCGACGAGATCGCCGCGAACCAGCCGGAGCTGCACGCGGGGCTGATGGAGCTGGCCGCGGTGTGGGATGACCGCGATGCCCGCGGGCCGGTCGTGGACCGTGTGTGGCCGACGATCACCAAGATCGCGATCGACTACGCCGTCGCGGAGCCGGCGGCGGCCAAGGGACGGCTGGCCGTGATCCCCGGCCACTTCGACTGGGACGACGTGGGGGATTTCGCGAGCCTCGCGAAGCTCAACTCGCACGGACGCGGCAACGATCTGGCCATCCTGGGCGAGAACGCCAGGATCCTCGCGGATGCCTCCAGCGGCATCGTGGTGACGCAGACGCAGCGGATCATCAGCGTCATCGGCGTGAAGGACATCGTGATCGTCGATACCGAGGATGCGCTGCTGGTGACCACCAGCGAGCATGCGCAGCGCGTCAAGGGCGTCGTGGATGCGCTGAAGCTCACCGGTCGGGGCGACGTCCTCTGAGCGGACCAGCGACCCTCGCCGACCGGGGCCGATGTCGCCCCCGGTGCCCGCACGTGTTCAGCACATTGCGTCTTTGTAACCATTCCGTCCCGGACGGCGTTCTGATAGGTGAGCGCGTCGTCACACTGGGTAACTTGGGCTGTCGCCCGCGAAGTCCGCGGGGGCACCTTTGATGGAGGCGTGAGTTGACAATCTCTACCACCAAGAAGTTCGTCGGGGTAGTTGCCGCCGCCGGACTGCTCGTTGCCCTTGCCGGTTGCGGGTCGGCTCCCGAGCCGGCCGCCAGCGAGGATGGAGCCGCAGGCGGGGCCGTGGACGGCTTCAAGCCCTGCATGGTCTCCGACGCGGGCGGATTCGACGACAAGTCCTTCAACCAGCTCGGATTCGAGGGCCTCGAGGCCGCGTCCGATGAGCTCGGCGTCGAGTTCGTCACCGTGCAGTCCGACTCCGAGTCCGACTACGCACCCAACCTCACCAGCCTGATCGACCAGAACTGCACGCTCATCGTCACGGTGGGCTTCGCCCTCGCGTCGGCAGCAGGCGAGGCCGCCGTCGCCAACCCCGACATCGACTTCGTCTCGATCGACGACGTCGTCGACAACGACTTCGACGGTGAGACGGATGCCGAGAACATCAAGCCGATCATCTTCGACACGTCGCAGGCCGCCTTCCTGGCCGGCTACGCGGCAGCGTCGATCTCCGAGGCCAAGAAGGTCGGCACCTTCGGCGGGATGAACTTCCCCACCGTTTCGATCTTCATGGACGGCTTCGCTCAGGGCGTCGAGTACTGGAACGCCGAGAAGGGCGACAGCGTCCAGGTGCTCGGCTGGGATCGCGCCGCACAGGACGGCGTGTTCACCGGTGGCTTCACCGCCAACCAGGACGCGATCAACGCGGCCCAGGGTCTGGTCGACCAGGGCGTGGACGTGCTCCTGCCCGTCGGTGGCCCGATCTACCAGAGCGCCGCATCGGTGATCCGCGACTCCGGCCGCGACATCGCCCTGATCGGCGTGGACGCGGACGTGTTCGAGACCGACCCGACGGTGGCCGATCTGCTGCTCACCTCGATCCGCAAGACGATCGACGTCGGTGTCAACGAGGCCGTCCTCGCCGCCGGTGCCGGTGAGTTCGACGCCGAGCCGTTCATCGGAACGCTCGAGAACGAGGGCGTCAGCCTGGCGCCCTTCCACGACTTCGAGTCGAAGGTCTCGCCGGACCTGCAGGCGGAGCTGGACGCCATCGCGGCCGGCATCATCGACGGTTCGATCCCCGTCGAGTCCTACCTCGCCGGCTGATCTGCCGCACCGGAACGGGGAGGCTGGGCAACCAGCCTCCCCGTTCCCGTTCCCCCCAATGCACCTGAAGGCGCCTCTTACTAGGATCTGGAGCATGAAGCTCGAACTCCGCGGGATCACCAAGCGGTTCGGCACCCTCGTCGCGAACGACCACATCGACCTCGTTGTGGAGCCCGGAGAGATCCACTGTCTCCTGGGCGAGAACGGCGCCGGCAAGTCGACCCTGATGAACGTCCTCTACGGGCTGTACCGGGCTGACGACGGCCTCATCCTGCTGGACGATGTCGTGCAGAACTTCCAGGGCCCCGGCGACGCGATGCGCGCCGGTATCGGCATGGTCCACCAGCACTTCATGCTCATCCCGGTCTTCACCGTCGCCGAGAACGTCATGCTCGGTCATGAGGCGACCAAGGCCGGCGGCATCCTGGACCTGTCCACCGCGCGCGAACGCGTCCGGGAGATCTCCGCACGGTTCGGGTTCGACGTCGATCCCGACGCGCTCGTGGAGGATCTGCCGGTCGGCGTACAGCAGCGGGTGGAGATCATCAAGGCCCTCTCCCGGGACGCCCGGGTCCTCGTCTTCGACGAGCCGACCGCGGTCCTGACACCGCAGGAGACCGACGAGCTGATGGGCATCATGCGCCAGCTGAAGGAGTCCGGCACCTCGATCGTGTTCATCACCCACAAGCTGCGTGAGGTCCGTGAAGCCGCCGACCGGATCACCGTCATCCGCCTCGGCAAAGTCGTCGGCGAAGCGTCTCCGGGCGCGACGAACGCAGAGCTGGCCGAGCTCATGGTCGGTCGCTCCGTCGAGCTGACGGTGCGCAAGGACGTGCCCACGCTCGGCGAACGCTCGCTCATCGTGGATGGGCTGACCGTCATCGACGCCAAGGACCAGATCGTCGTCGACGATGTGAGCTTCGACGTCCGCGCCGGCGAGATCGTCGCGATCGCGGGCGTGCAGGGCAACGGGCAGACCGAGCTCACCGCGGCTCTGGTCGGCCTCGAGCACCGCGCCCGCGGATCCGTGACCCTCAACGGCGAGCAGTTGCTCGGCGCCAGCGTCCGGCGGATCCTGGACGAAGGCGTCGGCTTCGTTCCCGAGGACCGCCAGGAGCACGGTCTGGTGGCCGGCATGTCGATCGCCGAGAACCTCGTGCTCGATCGCACCACCGGGCCGCCGTTCGTCCGCGCAGGCAGCCTGCGCCTGGGCTACATCGCCGAGTTCGCCGCCGAGAAGTACCGGGAGTTCGACGTGCGCGCACCCAGCATCGAGGTTGCGGTCGGCACCCTCTCCGGTGGCAACCAGCAGAAGGTGGTGCTCGCCCGCGAGCTGAGCCGCGATCTCTCCCTCCTCGTCGCGGCCCAGCCCACGCGCGGCGTCGATGTGGGATCGATCGAATTCATCCACAAGCGCATCGTCGAAACCCGGGATGCCGGCATCCCCGTGGTGGTCGTCTCCACCGAGTTGGACGAGGTCACCGCGCTGGCGGATCGCATCATCGTGATGTATCGCGGCCGGATCATCGGCATCGTCCCGGGAGACACGCCGCGCGGTGTGCTGGGTCTGATGATGGCCGGCGAGGTCCCGACCGGCGAGGGAGTCGCCGCGTGAGCGAGGACCTGACGCACGGCGCCGTCATCGTCCCTCCGGGGATGCCGCCGCTGCAGCACACCACACCGCCCGAGGCGTCGAGGTGGCATACGACCTTCCTGCAGATCACCCAGGGGAACGCCCTGATCTCGGTGCTGGCCGTTCTGCTGGCACTGATCGTCGGCGGCATCATGATCGCCTTCACCGACGAGACCGTGCAGGAGGCGTCCGGCTACTTCTTCGCCCGTCCGCTGGATACGATCGCGGCGATCTGGCAAGCGGTCTCCGGGGCGTACATCGCCCTCTTCCAGGGCTCGATCTACAACTTCGGCGCACCCACGTTCGCCCGCGGCATCCGTCCTCTGACCGAGACGCTGACCTTCGCCACGCCCCTGATCGCGGCGGGTCTGGGCGTGGCGCTGGCCTTCCGCATCGGCATGTTCAACATCGGCGGACGCGGACAGATGCTGATGGCGTCGGCGGGCGCCGGCTGGGTCGCGTTCTCGCTCGACCTGCCCTGGGGCATCCACATGATCGTCGCGCTGATCGCCGGTCTGGCCGCCGGCGCGCTGTGGGCCGGGATCGCGGGAGCCCTCAAGGCGTGGACAGGTGCGCACGAGGTGATCGTCACGATCATGCTCAACTACGTGGCGTTCTACCTCATCTCGTGGATGCTGCGGACTCCGGGTCTGCTGCAGGCACCCGGCTCCAGCAACCCGAAGACCCCGCCGATGAAACCCACCGCGGTCTTCCCCGAGCTGTTCGGGCCGCAGTACAACCTGCACTTCGGGTTCATCCTGGTCATCCTCGCCACCGTGGTGGTGTGGTGGATCCTCAGCCGATCGAGCCTGGGCTTCAAGTTCCGTGCCGTCGGCGAGAACCCGCACGCCGCCCGGGTGGCCGGCATCAACGTCAAGAGCATGTACATCATCGGCATGCTCATCGCCGGCGCGCTGGTCGGATTGGCCGGCGTCAATCAGGTCCTCGGTACGATCACCACCGGATTCTCCGCCGACATCGACGCGGGCATCGGGTTCGACGCGATCACGGTGGCGCTGTTGGGTCGTTCCACCCCGTGGGGGACCTTCGCCGCCGGCATCCTGTTCGGTGCCTTCAAGGCAGGCGGCTTCGCGATGCAGGCCGCCGAGGGCGTCCCGATCGAGATCGTCACCGTCGTGCAGGCTCTCATCGTGCTGTTCATCGCCGCCCCGCCGCTAGTGCGCACGATCTTCTTCCTGCCCTCTCCGGAGCGCGACCAGCGCCGACGCGAGAAGGCGCGGGAGAAACAGCTCAAGGCCGAGGCCGGGGCGGTGATGAAATGACCGTCGCCGTCGATGGCGCGCTGATCGCGTCGACTCCGCCGAAGGCGGAGGTGCGCAGCTGGAAGGCGCCGATCGCGCTGGCGATCTTCACGGTCCTGTACGCGCTGCTGATCCTCGCCGCGCCGCGGGAAGGCGAGACCACGTTCCGCATCTCCACACAGGCCGATGCGCTGCAGCTGCCGGAGATCGTGCTGCCGGTGATCCTCACCACCTGGGTGGTGTTCGGACTCCTCGTCCTGCTGACGGCCGGCGCCGCCCTGCTGGTGCGCGGCTACCGGCGGGCACCGCTCTGGGTCATCGTCGCATACATCATCGTCGCGATCGTCGGATTCCTGACGTGGGCGGCCGCCGGCGAAGCGATCCCGGTCGCCGGGCTCCTGGCCGGTGCGGTCGCGCTGGCGATCCCGCTCATCTACGGAGCGCTGGCGGGCGTCATCGGCGAGCGCGCCGGTGTGGTCAACATCGCGATCGAGGGCCAGCTGCTGGCCGGAGCGTTCAGCGCCGCCGTCATCTCGACCCTCACCGGCCAGCCGCTCCTCGGTCTGGTGGCCGCCATGTTCGCCGGCGCGCTGGTCGCCGCGGTGCTGGCCGCGTTCGCGATCACGTACCTCGTCGATCAGGTGATCGTCGGCGTGGTGCTCAACGTCCTGGTGGTCGGGCTGACCAGCTTCTTCTACTCGCAAGTGCTGCAGCCGAATGCCGCGCTGCTCAACTCGCCCCCGCGATTCCCGCGGATCCCGATACCGATCCTGAGCGAGATCCCGGTGCTCGGACCCGTGCTGTTCCGTCAGACGATCATCGTGTACCTGATGTACATCGCGGTCGCGGTGGTCTGGTTCGCGATGTTCCGCACCCGTTGGGGACTGCGGCTGCGGGCGGTCGGCGAGCACCCGCAGGCTGCGGACACCGTCGGCATCAAGGTCAACGCGACGCGGTTCTGGAACGTGTTGCTGGCCGGCGCGATCGCAGGCCTCGGCGGCACCGTGTTCACGATCGGCAACGGCATCGCCTTCAACAAGGAGATGACCGCCGGCGCCGGATTCATCGCCCTGGCCGCGGTGATCTTCGGGCAGTGGGATCCGTTCAAGGCGACGTTGGCCGCGCTGCTGTTCGGGTTCGCCTCGAGCCTGCAGAACACCCTCAGCGTGATCGGCTCGCCCGTGCCCAGCGAGTTCATGCTGATGCTGCCCTACCTGGTCACGATCTTCGTCGTCGCCGGAGTCGTCGGCCGATCACGGGCACCCGCAGCCGACGGCGTCCCGTACATCAAGGGATGAGCTCCGCTCTTCCGCCTCGCTGGATGAGGCATCCGTTCCCAACCTGCACCGACCTTCCGGAGGACGCGCTGTGACCGACATCGACTGGGACGAACTGCGTGCGGCGGCGACCGCCGCCAAAGAGCTCGCCTACGTGCCCTATTCGCGGTTCAAGGTCGGCGCGGCCGCCCTGGTCTCGGACGGCCGGATCGTCTCGGGGTGCAACATCGAGAACGCCTCGTATGGCGTGACGCTGTGCGCGGAGTGCTCGCTGGTCAGCGACCTGTTCATGTCCGGCGGCGGCAAACTCGTCGCCTTCGTCTGCGTCGACGGGCAGGGGCGCACTCTGATGCCGTGCGGGCGCTGCCGTCAGCTGCTGTACGAACACGCCATCCCGGGGATGCTGCTGGAGACGGTGTCCGGCATCCGCACGATCGACGAGGTCCTGCCCGACGCGTTCGGCCCGCGGGACCTCGAAGAGGCCTCACGATGAGCAGCACCTCGCCTGCAGGCGGGGTCGAGCCGTTCGACGCGGTCGACGTCATCCGGATCAAGCGCGACGGCGGGGATGTTCCCGACGACGCGCTGCGGTGGATGGTGGACGCCTACACGCGCGGCTACGTCGCGGACGCGCAGATGGCCGCCTTCGCGATGGCCGTGCTCCTGAACGGCATGAGCCGCGGCGAGATCAGCGTGCTCACGGACGCGATGATCGCCTCGGGGGAGCGGATGAGCTTCGCCGGCCTGGGCAAGCCGACCGTCGACAAGCACTCCACCGGCGGCGTGGGCGACAAGATCACCCTGCCCCTGGCGCCGCTGGTGGCCTCGTTCGGCGTCGCAGTGCCACAGCTGTCCGGCCGCGGGCTGGGGCACACCGGCGGCACGCTGGACAAGCTCGAGTCGATCTCGGGCTGGACCGCCGCGCTCACCAACGACGAGCTGTTCGACCAGCTGCGCGAGGTGGGCGCCGTCATCTGCGCGGCGGGGTCCGGACTGGCCCCGGCGGACAAGAAGCTCTACGCGCTGCGCGATGTCACCGGGACGGTGGAGGCGATACCGCTGATCGCCTCCAGCATCATGTCCAAGAAGATCGCCGAGGGCACCGACGCGCTCGTCCTGGATGTGAAGTTCGGCTCCGGTGCGTTCATGCAGGACATCGAGAGGGCGCGCGAGCTGGCGCGCACGATGGTCGCGCTCGGGACCGACTCGGGAGTGTCGACCACCGCGCTGCTGACCGATATGAACACGCCGCTCGGCCTGGCGATCGGCAACGCGAACGAAGTGCGCGAGTCGGTCGAGGTGCTCGCCGGCGGCGGACCCGCCGATGTGGTCGAGCTCACCGTGGCACTCGCCCGTGAGATGCTCGCCCTCGCCGGGCAGCCGGACGCCGATGTCGAGGCGGCGCTGGCGGACGGGCGCGCGATGGACACGTGGCGTGCGATGATCCGCGCGCAGGACGGCGATCCGGATGCCGCGCTCCCGCGTCCGCGGGAGACCTCCACCGTCACCGCGACGCAGGCCGGATTCGTCACCCGCATGGATGCCCTGCCCTTCGGCATCGCCGCGTGGCGGCTCGGTGCCGGCCGTGCCCGGGCCGAAGACCCCGTGATGCACGCCGCGGGCATCGACCTGCACGTCAAACCCGGCGACCGGGTCGCCCCCGGCCAGCCGCTGTTCACGCTGCTGGGACACGACGCCGGGCGCTTCGAGCGTGCCCTGGCCGCCCTCGAAGGGTCGTGGGAGATCGGGGCCGACGCCCCGGACCCCCGCCCGCTCGTGCTCGAGAGGATCACCGCGTGAGGCGCGGCATCCACTCATGAGTCCGACCCAGACCACCCCCATCAGACGCCCGTCCACCACCGGAAGCGCGCCGGATCTCCGGCGCTAGGAGACTCACATGTCGATCGATCAGCACGGCGACACCAACCTGCAGGGCGCCTCGATCCGGCGCCTGCCCAAGATCTCGCTGCACGACCACCTGGACGGCGGCGTGCGCCCGCAGACCATCCTCGAGCTCGGCGACGCCATCGGCCTCGCGCTGCCCGAGACCGAGGGCGAGGCGCTCGCCGGCTGGTTCGCCGACAAGAGCGACTCTGGCTCCCTCGTGGAGTATCTGAAGACGTTCGATCTAACCACCGCGGTGATGCAGACCGCAGAGGGATTGACCCGGGTTGCGCGCGAGTTCGTCGAGGACCTCGCCGCGGACGGGGTGATCTACGGCGAGGTGCGGTGGGCTCCGGAGCAGCATCTGACCCGCGGGCTCTCGCTCGAAGAGGCCGTCGAGGCGGTGCAGACCGGCATCGAGGAGGGCGAGGAGGCCGCCGAGCAGGACGGGCACGACATCCGGGTCGGTCAGCTCATCACCGCGATGCGCCAGACCGATCGTTCGCTGGAGATCGCGGAGCTGGCCGTGTCCTGGCGCGGCCGGGGCGCCGTCGGGTTCGACATCGCCGGTCCCGAAGAGGGCTTCCTGCCCTTCCGGCACCGGGTCGCGTTCGACTACCTGGCCTCGCAGTTCTTTCCGACGACGGTGCATGCGGGCGAAGCCGCGGGGCTGGACTCGATCCGCTCCGCCATCATCGACGGCCGCGCGGTGCGCCTCGGGCACGGGGTGCGGATCGCCGAGGATCTCGATGTGGTCTCGCGCGAGGGCGACGAGGTGCTCGTGCACTTCGGCGACCTGGCGCGCTGGGTGCGGGACCGGGAGATCACGCTGGAGCTCTCGCCGACTTCGAACCTGCAGACCGGCGCGGTCGGGCAGTGGGGCGAAGAACTGGCTGACCACCCGTTCGACCTGCTGTACCAGCTCGGCTTCTCGGTGACCGTGAACGTCGACAACCGCACGATGAGCCGGACCTCGCTGACCCGCGAGCTGGCGCTGCTGGCCGAGACGTTCGATTACGACCTGGATGACCTCGAGACGTTCCAGCTGAACGCCGCGGCCGGCGCCTTCCTCCCGATCGAGGAGCGGGAGGAGCTCATCGAGCTGATCGCGGAGGGCTTCGAGCAGTAGGCCGCGCCCGGGTGCGTCCCTCTGTCCCGGCGACTCCTGTCCCCGGCATCTGTGTCCCGGCATCCCCGCCCAGGCATCCGTGTCCCACTTGTGCAGGGGATAGCCGGCGTGTCGCATGCTGAAGCGGGACATCGGTAGCCGAGGGGCGTCCTCCCCAGCGCGGCGAGGTGCCGCCGGTGTCCACAGGATGCCGGCGCGCGCCCGGTCGGGCGGCACGATCGGCTGAGATCGGGGGATGCTGCGACCGAGCCCCCTCCCCGTCGAACTGTCCGGGCAGCCGTTCACGGTGGGTGTCGCGCGTGAGCTCGGCGTCGGCCGCGGGCGACTCGCCGGTTCCGATCTGGGCCGCCCTTTCCACGGCGTGCGCACCCCGGACGCGTTCTTCGCCGACAGCGACGATCCGCTTGTGCTGATGTGCCTCCAGTACGCGCCGAGGCTGGCGCCCTGGCAGTTCTTCTGGGGCGAGACTGCGCTCGCGCTCGTCGGACTGCCCACCCCGCGGTGGCCGCACCGAGTGGGGCTGCACGTCGCGGCGCACCGGCCGGCTCGCGAACCGCGCACGCAGGGGGTGATCGGTCACCGACTCCAGGTGCGCGAGCCGGCGATCGTGGTGCATGCCGGCATGCCGTTGGAGCATCCCGTCCGGGCGTGGCGGCAGGCCGGCAGCCTCTGGCGCCACGACGACCTGGTGGTCGCTGCGGACGCCATCGTCCATCAGGGCTGGGGCACCGTCGAGGAGCTCAGGGACGAGGTCCGCATGCTCCGCGGCCGGTCCGCGACGACGATGCGTTCAGCCCTGAACCACGTCCGAGCCGGTGTCGAGTCCCCGGAGGAGACCCGCCTGCGCTTGCTGATCGTACGCGCCGGCCTGCCGGAGCCCGAGGTGAACTGGATCCTCCGCGACGCGTACGGCCGGGCGATCGCGCGCCTGGACCTGGCCTACCGGCGCTGGCGCGTCGCGGTCGAGTACGACGGGCGGGTCCACGCGGAGGATGTCCGGCAGTTCGAGCGCGACGCCGATCGGTGGAGCGCGATCCGCCGTGCGGGGTGGCGGCACGTTCGCATCCTGCGGCATCACATGCGCGGCGATCGGCCGACCGCCGTCGCGCTCGTGCGGGAGGCGCTGCACGAGGCAGGCTGGCGCCCCTGACCCGGCGGACCCGGCATCCCTCGGCCCCGCGCCCTTCGCCCCGGTGTCCCACTTGCGCATCCGACGCCCGGCGTGTCGCCTGCCGAAGTGGGACACGGGACACGGGACACGGGACACGGGACAGCGAGGACGGCGAGGACGCCGGGGCGGCGGACAGTCAGGCCACTCGGCGCGGGACCGGGGATGCCGCGACCGGGGCGGCGGTCAGGCGCGGGCGACGCCGGGATGAGTGGCGAGGTACTCCTCGAACGCCTCGCGGCTGGTCCGCGTGGGCGTGAAGCCGAAGTCGCGCTTGAGCGCATCGTTCGCGAGCACCGGGCGGTACCGGAGGAAGCCGACCTGCTCGGGTCCGTGGACCGTGAGATGCAGCATCCGGCCCACGCGCAGGGCGAAGCCGAGCACCCCGGCCGGGACGGTCAGCACCGGCTTGCCCAGTCGGGCGGCGATCTCGCGCACGGTGACCCTGCCGTCGCCGGCGACGTTGTAGATCCCCGGGGGTCCGTCGGTGGCCGCCCGCGCCATCGCCGCCGCGACATCGTCCACCCAGACGAACACGAACGGAGACTGCGATCCGCGGACGGCCAGCACGCGCGGTCCGTCCCAGAGCGCGGTGATCTGGTTGCGGACGGTGGGGCCGAGGATGGTGCCGATGCGGAAGACCACCTGCTCGAGGCCGGGGTGGGACACCCGCGCCTCGGCGAGCATCTCCTCCACCAGCCGCTTGTGCCGGGAGTAGGGGAACTCCTCGCTGCCGCGGACCGGGTCGGACTCCCGCAGCCACTCCGGGCTGTCCGCATGGTACCCGTAGGCCGCTCCGGACGATGAGACCACGATCCGCCGCACCCCGGTCGCGACGCACGCGTCCAGGACGTGGCGCGATCCGTCGACGTCGACGCGGTACTCCATCTCCGCGTCCCGGCCGGGGCTGACGATCGCCGCCAGATGCACGACGACGTTGATGGCATGCCGTTGCATCAGCAGAGCCAGTCCGGCCGATCGGGTCACGTCGCAGTCGTCGTAGACCACGCCCTCCAGCGGATGCTCGGGGCGCCGGACGTCCCCGGCGACGACGAGCTCGACGTCGGGGTGAGTGACCAGAGCCGCGGCCACGTGCGAGCCGAGGAACCCCGCGCCGCCGGTGACCAGTGCGCGCACGCTCACGGTGTCGCCTCGGATGCCGGATCGGGCGCCCCGGCATCCGATCGTGCGCTGTCGCCGTGCCGGGTCGCATCGCCCTTCGTCGAGCCGGTGCGCCGCTTGGTGTGGATCGCCCACAGCGAGGCCACGAGCAGTCCGGCGATGATGTCCCAGACGCCCCACCAGCCGGCGACGATGGCCATGCCGCCGAGCCCGCCGAAGAACGTGAACACCAGTCCCAGCCCGAGCCCGGCGTTGCGGATGCCGACCTCGAAAGTCATCGCCTTGCGCTCGCGGGTTCCGAGGCCACCGACCACCGCCGTGCCGTACCCGATGGCGAGGGCGACAGCGTCGTGGACGGCGACGACTGCCAGGATCACGCCGAGGAACGCGATGAAGTACGCCCAGTTGCCGGCGAGAGCGGCCACGATGAAGCCGACCAGCGCCAGCAGCGAGAACCACTTGACGAACGGCTGCACCTTCGCGGCGAACCCGGCGAAGCGGGCCCGGATCGCCAGGCCCAGCAGGAACGGCAGCCCGATGATCAAGAAGACATCCAGCAGCATCTGCCACGGGTTGAGCTCGACCGCCGTGAGCAGAGTCCGGGCGGTCGGATGCAGCGAACCCCAGAACGCGACGCTGAGCGGGAGCGCGACGATGTAGAGCAGGTTGCCGACCGCGGTCATCGACACCGACAGCGCGACGTTGCCGCCGGAGCGGTGCGTGAGCACCTGCGAGATGTTCCCGGGTGGGCAGCAGGCCACGAGGATCATCCCGAGCGCCATCGACGCGGTCACCGGGAGGATCAGGGTCAGCCCGAAGGTGACCGCCGGCAGCACCACCAACTGGGCGAGGATCGCGATGACGAAGGGCTTCGGCTTGCGGGCCACGACCCTGAAGTCCTCGACGGAGGTGTCCAGCGCGATCCCGAACATGATGAGCCCGAGCACGACGTTCAGGATGACCAGCGTGCCGGGGGTGAAGTTCAGGACGACATCGTCGATGTTCATGCGGAGGTCCTCTTCCTCGAGCGGCGCGGCGCGGGCGTCCGCCGGCTGACCGGACCGTCCCGCCGGGACGGCGTCGCAGCCGGGCCGCCCAGGAAGTCCCGGGCGGAGCGGACGGCGCGACGGTAGGCGTCCTTGTTGACGTAATAGGACATCCGCGCCAGGGCCAGGTAGTGGTAGCCCCCGCTCAGGTCCGGCCACGGCCGCTCGGCGACCCGTCGGCGGAATTCGGCAGCGCGATCGGGGCGCTGCGCGACCGCGGTCAGGTATTCCGCGATCAGCTCGGCCTGTTCGTAGCGGCCCTGCCAGCCGATCCCGGAAGCCTCGATCATCCCCATCACGTACAGCCCGTTGAAGGCGGGCGGGAAGACATGCAGGTACAGCTCGGGCGCGAAGCCGTGCCAGTTCAGGTGCGTGCGATCCACGAACGGGTAATCCAGCGTGTATCCGGTCGCCAGGAGGACCACGTCATAGTCCCCGCTGGACCCGTCCCGGAAGTGGACCGTGGATCCGTCGAATCGATCGATGTCCGCTCGCACGTCCAGATCGCCCTGTCCCAGGTGGTTGAGGATCAGCGTGTTGACGATCGGATGCGACTCGTACAGCCGGTAGTCCGGTCGCGGGAAGCCGAAGCGCACCGGATCGCCGGTGAACGCGCGCAGGACGCGGGTGTCCACGAACTGCTTGATCCGCGCCGGCAGCGGCCGGCCCTGATTGAGGGTGTCCGACGGGCGGCCGAACAGGTAGCGGGGCACGAAGTAGTAGCCGCGGCGAACGCTCATATCCACGGATGCCGCGTGGTGGACCGCGTCCACCGCGATGTCGCAGCCGGAATTGCCCGCGCCGATGATGAGCACCCGCTTGCCAGCGAGCTGCTTCGCATCCTTGTACGCGCTGGTATGCAGCAGCTCACCGGTGAACTCACCGCGGAAGGACGGGATGTTCGGCTCGGCGAGCGTGCCGTTGGCGAGGATCACGCCGTCGTAGTGCTGCTCGAGCTGACCCGAGAGGCCTTCGGCCCGAAGCATCCAGCGCCCGTGTTCGTCCCGGTCCAGCCCGACCACGCGCGTGTCGAAGCGGAAGTGCCCGGTCAGACCGAAGCGGTCCGCGAAGTCGCGGAAGTAGCGCAGCAGCGCGCGGTGGCCGGGGTAGTCGGCCGTGGAGTCCATCGGGAACTCGCTGAACTCGGTCGTGGTGCGCGAGGAGATCAGATGCGCAGACTCGTACATCGTGGACCGCGGGTTCTGGATATCCCACAGCCCCCCGACGCCCCGCCCGGCCTCGAAGCCGTCGAAGGCGATGCCCGCCTTGCTCAGTGCGCGCGCCGCTGCCAATCCGGACGGGCCGGCCCCGATGACGGCATACCGCAGGTCCTGCATCGCACCCCCAGTCGCGCGGGCTCCGATGCCCGCGCAGCCTCTCGATGCTAGACCAGCTCCGCCTGCCGCGCCGCCACGATCGCCTCCACCCGCGGGAACAGCGGGTGCTCCGGCTCCAGACCGGTCACCGAACCGGTGACGGATGCCGCATCCTGCTCCCGCAGCATCCGCTGCAGGTCGACGGATTGCGCATCCTCGGGGTCCTCGAACGACAGCGCGGCGGCCATCGCGTCGAGCAGGCCGTCCACCGGCAGACCGCGCTCAGCCGATTCGGCCGCCGGCCCTACGAAGCGTTCGTGACGCGACAGCTTGCGCAGCGGCTGCCGTCCGACGCGCCACACCGTGTCCGGAAGCGCCGGATTGCGGAAGCGGTGCAGGATCGTGGCCCGGTAGGTCGCGAGATCCTCGGGCTCGAACTCGTGCTTCGCCACCAGCAGCGCTGAAGTCTCCTCCAGCGCCGCGGACACCCGCGCGGCGATGCTCTCGTCGGACAGCGCCGCCGAGATGGTCTCCACCCCCGCGCGGGCGCCGAAGTACGCCGCCGCGGCGTGCCCGGTGTTCACCGTGAAGAGCTTGCGCTCGATGTACGGCGCCAGGTCATCGACGAAATGCGCACCGGGGATGGTGGGCGGATCGTCGCCGAACGGCGCCCGTTCGATGGCCCACTCGAAGAAGGGCTCCACCGTCACGTCCACGCCGGCCCCCGCGGGCTGGCCGGGCACGATCCGGTCCACGGCGGTGTTCGCGAAGACGGCCCGGCCGGCCAGCGCGTCCCACGCGTCCCCGGCCAAGTCGGCGATCTCGTCGCGGAGGAGATCCGTGGCGTTGATGGCGTTCTCGCACGCCATGATCTGCAGCGGGGGAGAGGACGGGTCGCGCAGGGCGAGGCCGGCCACGATATGCGGTGCGATGAACTTCAGGATGGTGGGCCCGACGGCCGTGGTGACCACGTTCGCGCCCGCGACCTCTTCGATCACCTCGTCAGGGTGGGTCGCGCTGTTGACGGCCCGGAAGCCCGTGACCACCGTGTCGCGCCCGCCCTCGCCGACCTCGTGGACGGTGTACTTCGAGACCGCGTTGATCGCCTGGACGAGCGGCGCGGCGACGTCCGAGAACACCACCTCGTAGCCGCCCTCGTGCAGCAGGAGCCCGACGAAGCCGCGTCCGATGTTGCCGGCCCCGAAGTGCACGGCCTTCATCACACGCCCGCCGCGGCGACGAGCGAGTACAGCTCCTCGGGGTCCTCCGCCCGTTTCAGCTTCTCCACCTCGTCCTCGTCGGAGAACAGGATCGCGATCTGGGAGAGGATCTCCAGATGCTCGTCGCCCTTGCCTGCGATGCCGACGACGAAGGTCACCGGTTCGCCACCCCAGTCCACACCCCCGTCGTAGCGCACCACCGAGAGCGCCGAGCCCAGGATGGTGTGCTTGGTCTCGTTGGTGCCGTGCGGGATCGCCAGTTCGTTGCCCATGTAGGTCGAGACCGTCTCCTCCCGCTGCTGCATCGCGTCGAAGTACGCGCTGGTGACCGCACCGGCCGCCTGGAGGATGTCCGCTGCCTCCTTCATCGCCTCTTCGCGGGTCGCGCTGCCGGAGTGGATCCGGACCTGGCCGAGGCTCAGGACATCACGTGCCATGGGTGTTCGCCTTTCGTCGGGGTGCTGGCGTACGAAGGCCGCGGAGCCGGGGGCGTCACGCCGCCCGACTCCGCAGCGGTCTCAGCGCCTACTGTCCATCCTTGTGCTGGTCCTGCACCAGGTCTACGACCTCCTCGTACTTCGGCGAGTTCATGAAGTTGTCGACGGAGATGTGGATCGCATCCGGCGTCTTCTGCCGTGCTCGGTCCGTGAGCTGGTTCTGCGTGATCACCAGATCGGCCGAGGAGTCCAGATTCGCGATCGCCTTGTTCACGACCGTGACCCCCTCGATGCCCGCCTTCTTGATCTTGTTGCGCAGCACGCTCGCGCCCATCGCCGACGAACCCATGCCGGCGTCGCAGGCGAACACGATGTTCTTGACCTGCTTGGTGGTCAGGATGCCGCCGCTGAGCGCGCCGTCGGTCGAGCGGGCCGTCTCGGCCTCGTCGTAGGCGGCCTCGGCGTCGCGCTCGGCCCGGGCGTCCTTTCCGGCGCTGGCGCGGAGTCCGGCCAGTGCCGCCGACTCCTTGCCCTTGTTCGCCTCGGTCTGCGCGATGGCTGCGCTGAGGTCACCGTCCAGGCCGGCCTCCAGGTCGCGCTTGCGCGTGGAGCGGAGGATGACCGCGGTGATCAGGAAGGTCACCGCCGCGGCGAGCACCACCGAGAGGTAGACCACCAGCAGGTTGCCGATCCCGCCGGCGGCGGGTCCGGCTGCGGCGGCGGTCACGGCGATGATGCTGCCCGGGGCGGCCGGGAAGGCCAGCCCGCCGCCGAGCACCATGTTCGTGGCCACGCCGGTGGCGCCACCGGCGATCAAGGCCAGGATCGTCATCGGCTTGCTCAGGGCGTACGGGAAGTAGATCTCGTGGATGCCGCCGAAGAACTGGATGATGATTGCCCCGGGTGCCGAGGCCTTGGCCATTCCGACGCCGAAGAACGAGAAGGCCAGCAGCAGCCCCACACCGGGGCCGGGGTTGGCCTCGATCAGGAACAGGATCGACTTGCCGGTCTCGGCGGCCTGCTCGATGCCCAGCGGCGTGAAGACCCCGTGGTTGATGGCGTTGTTCAGGAACAGCACCTTGGCCGGCTCCACGATGATCGACAGCAGCGGCAGCAGGTTCAGTGACACCAGCCAGGCCACAGCCCCACCCAGGGCCGTGCTGATGCCGAGCACGGCGGGGCCGAAGACGAAGAAGCCGACGATCGCCAGCAGCATGCCCAGGATGCCGGCTGAGAAGTTGTTCACCAGCATCTCGAAGCCGGGCCGGATCTTCCCGTCCCACAGCCTGTCCATCTGCTTGGTGATCCAGGCCGCCAGCGGACCCATGATCATCGCACCGAGGAACATCGGGATGTTGGTGCCGACGATCACGCCCATCACGGCGATCGAGGCCACCACGCCGCCGCGCTCGCCGTAGACCATGCGGCCGGCGGTGTTCGCGATGAGGAGGGGGAGGAGGTAGGTGACCATCGGGCCGACCAAGCCGACGTACTGCGGGAACGTGGCGCCGTCGGCTTCGGCCAGTGCCGTCATGGCGCCTTCCCAGCCGATGTCCGCGGCGTTGCCGAAGCCGCCGAGCATGTTGGCGACCGGATACCACTGTCCCAGCCAGCCGACCGAGATGAAGAGCATGGTGACGAAGCCCCATGCGATGAATGCGGCGATGTTCGGCATGATCATGCCGGACAGGAAGGTGCCGAAGCGCTGGACTCCGATCCTCGCCCGGTTTCCGCCCGATACGGGCGTAGACGTCGTTGTCATAGCTGTGTCTCTTTCTCTTTCTCGGTGGGAGTGGCCGCGGCGTCTTGCGCTGCGGTTCGGGCGGTCGCCGCGTCGTCCGCGGCGAGGGCTGCCTCGGCGATGGCTCTGGCATGGTCGAGCGAGTGTTCCAGGAGCGCGGCGCGCACGTCGGCGATCGCGGTGGGGGCCATCGACAGGCTGGTCGCGCCGAGTCCGACCAGGACCACCGCAAGGAGCGGGTCGGCGGCGGCTTCGCCGCAGATGCCGACGGGCTTGCCGTGGATGCGGCCGGCATCGCCCACTTCACGGATCAGCCGCAGCACGGCGGGGTTCCACGGATCCTGAAATGCCGCCACCGAGCCGAGCAGCCGGTCTGCGGCGAGCGTGTACTGCGTCAGATCGTTCGTGCCGATCGAGGCGAAGTCAGCGTCCACGAGGATGCGGTCGGCCAGCAGCGCCGAGGAGGGCACCTCGACCATCACTCCGGCTGTGCGGATGCCGTAGTCGCGGGCGATCGCGGTGAAGTAGCGGGCCTCCTCGACGGTGGCGACCATCGGCGCCATCACCCAGAGATCGGCTCCCCCGCCCGGGGCAGCCCGGGTCGCGGCATCCGCTTCGGCGAGCGCAGTGAGCTGCTCGCGCAGGATGTCCTCGCTGGCGCGCAGTGCCCGCAGCCCGCGCAGACCCAGCGCCGGGTTCTCCTCGTGCGCATCGTTGAGGAAGGGCAGCGGCTTGTCGGCTCCGGCATCCAGTACCCGCACCACCACCTTCTTGCCCGGGAAAGCCGACAGCAGCGCCTCGTACGACACCCGCTGCTGCTCGATCGTGGGAGCGCTGTTGGAGCTGAGGAAGAGGAACTCGGTGCGGAACAGGCCGACGCCCTCGGCGCCCAGCGCGACGGCCTCCGCCGCCCCGGCGGGATTGCCCAGGTTCGCCAGCAACGGGATGGGCGTGCCGTCGGCGAGGGCTCCGGGGGTGATCGGGGCGGATGCGGCGGAGGCGCGGGCGGCCGCGCGATTCTGCGCCCGCTCCAGCTCCTCCGCGCTGGGCTGCGTCGTGACGACGCCGGCCGCGGCATCCACGATCACCGTCTCGCCGTCGACCAGGCCGGTCGCCCCGACCGCGCCGACGACCGCGACGATGGATTTCTCCCTGGCCAGGATCGCGGTGTGCGAGGTGGGTCCACCCTCGGTGGTGATCAGGGCGAGCACCTTGTCCAGGTCCAGCAGCGCGGTATCGGCCGGCGCGAGGTCTTTCGCGACGAGCACGAACGCGTGCCCCGGGTCGGGCACGCCGGGAGCGGGAAGGCCGCGCAGCCGGGCGATGACGCGCTGTGCGACGTCGTCCAGGTCCGCGGCGCGCTCGCCGAGGTATCCGCCCATCGCCGTCAGCGTGTCCCGGAATGACGCGAATGCGTCGTGGACGGCGAACTCGGCGGTCATCCCGGCGGCGATTCGGGTGTCGATCTCCGCCTCGAGGCTGGGGTCCTCGGCCATCATGGCCTGCGCCTCCAGCACGTCCCGCGCGGCACCGCCGGCCTGCGCGCCGCGCTGCTCGAGCTCCCGTGCGACGCCGGTGACAGCATCCCGGACCCGCGTGGTCTCCTCACCCGGGCTCAGCGTGCTCGGGGTGTCGGCCGGTGCCGGCAGCGGCTCGGCCATCCGGGCGACGGGTCCCTGCGCCACGCCCAGCCCGATTCCCACGCCCCGCAACTCCGTCATGATCGTCCCTCTCTCGGCTCGCTCATCGGCTACTGGGCATCGTGATCGGTGGAGAGCAGATCGCTCAGCCGGTCCAGCGTGGACTCCGCGCCCTCGCCCTCGGCGGTCAGGGTCACGTAGTCGCCCTGTTCGATCCCGAGCGCGATCACACCGAGGATGCTCGCCGCGTTCACCGGGCTGCCGGCATCCTTCGAGATCGTGACCGGGATGCCGGAATCCTTGGCCGCCTGGGCGAAGAGCTTCGCCGGCCGTGCGTGCAGGCCGTGCGCGGATCCGATTCGGACGGTCCGGGTCGTCGGGGGCATCTCAGTCCTCTTCCTGTCGAACGGCGGTGGTGGTGGCCGGCGCGGGTGCCGTGGCAGCGAGCGGCATCGTGCTCGCCGGAGCGGCGTCCTCGCCCAGGCCGATCGCCGCGTGCACGAGGGCGAGCGTGCGCGTGCCGTCCAGGTCGGTGAAGATGTCCGGCGGCAGCAGCACCACCGTGGTGCCGCGGCTGGCGGCGTCGCGCTCGATGCCGGCGATGGCGTGGCTCAGGTGCGGCCCGACCAGGACCACATCGGCCGCGTCCAGGTCGATCGGCAGCGACTTCTCGGTTCCCGCGAAAGCCGCGTAGGGGAGGCCGCGGTCCTGCGCGGCGTGGCGAACGCGCTGAGCGACGAAGGTGCTGGACGCACCTGCACCGCAGACAACCAAGATCCGCATCGACCGGCCTCCTGCGTCCATTCTTGTGAAAACGCTGTGAGCCGACAACCACGCAACTTTCCGGAGGGGCGGAAAGGAGGGATCGGCATCATCGCTGGGCCGGGGGCCGCCGCCGCGTGGTTGACTGGCCGCGAACCATCGCATCGATGCGCAAGGGGACGACGTGACCAGAGCGAGACAGGATCGTCTTCTGGGACTTCTCTCGCGGGACGGGGACTGGGTCACGGCCGCCGCGCTGGCGGACGCCCTCGGAGTCACACCCCGCAGCATCCGCTCCTACGTGACGGCCATCAATTCGCGTGTTCCCGATGGACTGGCCGTCGAATCGGGTCCGCAGGGATACCGGGCCGGACCGGAGGCCGCCGTCGCCCTGCGCGTGCCCGGCACCGCAGAGGGCGGAACGGCCCGCGACCGGCTGCACACCCTCGTTCGCGCGCTGCTCGACGCGGAGGACGGCGTGGACGTGTTCGAGACAGCAGCCGGACTCCACGTCAGCCCGGCGACGCTGGAGGCCGACCTCGCCCGCGTGCGCGGCCTGCTCGGAGGCACCGAGCTGACCCTGGAGCGGTCGGCGTCTCAGGCGCGGCTGCGCGGCACCGAGATGGCGCAGCGGCGCCTGCTCAGCAGGCTGGCGCACGACGAGATGGATGCCGGATCGTTCGACCTGGACGCCCTGCGGCGCACGCTGGGTGAGGGCTCCGTGGGCGCGCACGCCTTCGGTCCGTTCAAGACCGAGCTGGTCGCCGAACTGGGTGCCCTCGGATACTTCGTCAACGAGTTCGGCATCTCCGATGTCGTGATGCACATCGCGATCGCGGCGGACCGGGTGGGGCGGGACCGCGCGCTGGAAGGCACCGCGGGCGAGGTGCGTCCCGCGCAGCAGGAGGTCGCGGCGATCCTCGGGCGGCTCGTCCAGCAGCACCTGGGCGTCAGTCTCGGAGCCGGGGATCTGCAGCATCTGTCGACCCTCGTGCTGACCCGGGTGGTCGCGCCCGGCGCGTCCGTGCCGTCCGATCACGCGCGCTCGCGCCTGGATCCGGACGTGGAAGCGGCCGTGCGCGAGGTGGTGGAGACGGCCGCGGCCGAGTTCCTCGTCGACATCGCGCACGAGGACTTCATCCTGCGCCTCGCTCTGCACGTGCAGAATCTGCAGCATCGCGCCCGGGAGCAGGCGTGGTCGCGCAATCCGCTCACGAAGTCGCTGAAGTCGACGTACCCGATGATCTTCGAGGTGGCCGTCTTCATCGCGAGCGGCCTGCAGCAGCGGCTCGGCATCCCTCTCCTGGACGACGAGATCGCGTACATCGCCATGCACGTCGGCGGCCGGCTCGAGCGCAGCCGGCGCGCGGACCAGCTGCTGACCGCCACCATCGTGTGCCCGGGGTACTACGAACTGCACGAGCTCCTGCGCTCGAGCGTGGACCGTTCGCTCGGGCAGTCGATCGAGGTGGTCGGCGTGGAGACCCGCGTGGATCCGGACTGGGACACGATCGACACCGACCTGGTGCTGACGACCATCGAACCGGCCGTCGTCGGGGACCGGTTCGTCCGGATCCAGCCCTTCCTGACCGACGCCGACGTGGACCGGGTCCAGACCGCTGCGGCGCGGATCCGTCGGTCGCGGCGGCTGGCGCGGCTGCGCAAGGAGCTGGAGCGCTATTTCGTTCCGTCGGCGTTCGTGCACGGGCTGGATGCCGAGGCCGGCGAGGAGGGTGTGATCCGGCGGCTGGGCGCACCCCTGGTGGCCGAGGGCATCATCGATGAGGACTACATCGAGCGGACGATCGAGCGCGAACGACTGTCCTCCACCGCCTTCACCGACGCCCTGGCCGTCCCGCATGCGCTGGGCATGACCGCGACCCGAACGGCCATCGCGGTGGGCATCGCCGACCCGTCGATCCCCTGGGGCGAGGGCCGCGTGCAGGTGGTCGCGGTCGTGGCGTTCTCGGAGACCGATCGCGAAGCGTTCCAGACGGTCTTCGAGCAGTTCGTGGAGGTGTTCTCCGAGCGGGACAGCGTCCACCGGATCGTGCGTCGCAGCACGACCTTCGCGGGCTTCCTGGACGAGCTCGTCGCCGTCATCGACGGGTGACGGCCCGCTCGCCTGTCGCGTTCTGCGGTGTGCTTGGCGTGTCGTGACGGGGGAGCGGAAGGCGCCGCGGGGGACGCTTGCTCGCCTGTCGCGTTCTGCGGTGTGCTTGGCGTGTCGTGACGGGGGAGCGGTGGGGCCGGGGGTGGCGCCTGCTCGCCTGGCGCGTTCTGCGGTGTGCTTGGCGTGTCGTGACGGGGGAGCGGAAGGCGCCGGGGGTGACGCCTGCTCGCCTGTCGCGTTCTGCGAGTCTGCGCGGCGTGTCGTGACGGGGGAGCGGAAGGGGGAGCGAAAGGGGGCGCGGGCGGAGGGGTGGGGGTCGGATGCCGCGCCCGCGGCCTCAGGAACTCAGCCGCAGCGCAGCCCACAGTTCGGCGCGAACGGGGAACGAGCCGAGGTCCAGACCCAGCACGCGCTCGGCCGCCGCGATCCGTGCGCGGACGGTGTGCCGGTGCACGCCGAGGGCGCGAGCGGAAGCCTCGTGCGAGCAGTCGTTCGCCAGCCACGCGCGCACGGTCTCGCGCAGGGCGGTGTTGTGCTCGAGGTCGTGCCGCACCAGCGGCGCGAGGGCCGCGTCGGCGACGGTGCGGGCCTCGGGCGAGGGCGGGACGGACAATACGCCGGTGCCGACGGCGTCGCGGAAGCGCGAGACGCGCCCGTCGCCGCGATCGCGGGCGAGACGGGCCTGATCGACGCCGCCGGAGAACGCGTCGTACGCGGCCGGGTCCGAGACCCCGATGTGAACCTCGAATCGCTCGGCGAGCTCCTCCAGCAGGTCGGCGTCGGCGGCGTTGACCACCAGCACCAGGCCGTCCTCGCCGCGACCGAAGAACAGTCGCCCGCGCCGCTGATCCGCACGCAGCTCCAGCCACTCCCGCACGGCGTCGCGCCGGGCGGCCGCGGCGTCCGTCATCGCCACCAGCACCGGCGGTGCGGGCAGCCCGCCCCACAGATCGCGGGCGATGCGCCGGGCAAGGGTCGGATCGTCGCTGCGCAGCGCGTGCACGAGACCGGCGCGCAGGAGCGTGCGGGCGCGATCCATTCCCTGCTGCTGCTCGAGTGCGAGCCCCGCCATCGCCACGACGGCGGTGACCACACCGCGCCCCTCCTGATCCAGATCGGCGGCGGACATCGCGATCACTCCGCGCAGGTGCCCGCCGCGTCCGAGCGTCTGCAGCGTGAAAGCGGTGCCGCGGATGCGCAGCGACGATCCGGCCCGCGCGCCGCGGCGCAGCACCGCACCGACCTCGGAGCGCAGCTCCTCCGCCACGGCGGGCTCCAGCGCGCCGGGGTGCTCGCGGGTCAGCGAGCCGGCGCCGTCGAACAGCCCGACCCACGCATCCAGCTGCCGCGCGAGCTCGGCCAGGGTCGCTCCCAGCCCGTCCGGCCGCAGCGCAGCGAGCGAGATCGCGCGCTGCGCAGCGAGTGCCCAGCTTCGTCGCGCGTAGGACTGCGCGGCGATCGCCTCCGCCCCGGCCCGGGCGACCGCGATGAACGGAGTGCGGTACGGCACCTCGAACAACGGCATCCGCAGCGCGCGGCACGCCTCCACCAGCAGCGGCGGAATCCCGTCGCGCACCACTTCCGTGCCGAAACCGAGACCGATCACTCCGCGCGCGGACAGCCGGCTCACGTACTCGCGGTACACGGCGGGGTCGTCCGCAGCATCCTGGAACTGCGTCCCGGTGGTCAGCAGCGCGAGCCCCTCGGACAGGAACGGCGTGGGATCGGCGAGGTCCGAGCTGTGCACCCAGCGCAGCGGCCGATCCAACGCGCCCTCGGCGAGCGCAGCGCCGTCCCCCTCCAGTCGGAGCCGCAGATCCCCTCGCGCCAGCAGCGCGCGCAGCGTGGGAGTGTCGGCCGTCTGCACAGGGCTCCGATCGGTGTACGGGACGTACGGTGGTTACCTTCAGAATGTACAGCGCGGAGCATGCGTGCGCGGCATCCCACCGCATACGCTCGCGACCATGAGCGCGCCCGCCACCGATACCCTGACCGTCCCCACCCCCCTCGGTGGACCGAGCCTCCCGCAGGAGCGGCGGATCGTGACCAGCATCCCCGGACCGCGCTCCCAGGAGCTGATCGCCCGCAAAGCCGCCGCGGTGGCAGCCGGGGTCGGGCACACGGTGCCGATCCAGGCCGTCGCGGCCGGCGGGGGAGTGATCGTGGACGCCGACGGCAATTCGCTGATCGACCTCGGCGCCGGCATCGCCGTGACCACGCTGGGCAACGCGCACCCTCGGGTGGTCGCGGCCGTTCAGGCCCAGGTCGCGCAGTTCACCCACACGTGCTTCATGGTCTCGCCCTACGAGTCCTACGTCGCCGTCGCCGAAGCGTTGAACCGCATCACGCCCGGGGACCACGAGAAGAAGAGCGCGCTGTTCAACTCCGGCGCCGAGGCCGTCGAGAACGCGGTCAAGATCGCCCGCAAATACACCAAGAAGCAGGCCGTCGTCGCGTTCGACCACGGTTACCACGGCCGCACCAACCTCACGATGGCGCTGACGGCCAAGAGCATGCCCTACAAGAGCGGGTTCGGCCCGTTCGCCGGCGAGGTCTACCGCGCCCCCATGTCCTACCCCTTCCGGGACGGGTTGAGCGGGGCGGATGCCGCTCGGCGGGCCATCTCGATCATCGAGAAGCAGGTCGGAGCCGACAACCTGGCGGCGATCGTGCTGGAGCCGATCCAGGGCGAGGGCGGCTTCATCGTCCCGGCGGAGGGCTTCCTGCCGGCGCTGGTGGACTGGTGCCGCGAGAATGACGTGGTGTTCATCGCCGACGAGGTGCAGACCGGATTCGCGCGCACCGGCGCGATGTTCGCGAGCGAGCACTTCGGCATCGTGCCCGACCTGATCACCACCGCGAAGGGGATCGCCGGCGGGCTTCCGCTGGCGGCGGTGACCGGCCGGGCCGAGATCATGGATGCCTCGCACGCCGGCGGTCTGGGGGGCACGTACGGCGGCAACCCGCTCGCCTGCGCCGCCGCCGTGGCCGCGATCGACGCGTACGAGAACGACGGGCTCATCGCCCGGGCGAACGAGCTGGGCGCCATCCTCATCGAGCGCCTCGCCGCGCTGCGCGCCTCGGACCCGCGACTGGGCGATGTGCGCGGACACGGAGCGATGATCGCCGCGGAGTTCGTCGACCCGGCCACGGGGGATCCGGATGCCGCTCTGACCACGGCGATCGCGAAGCACTGCATCGCGAACGGGGTCATCGTGCTCACCTGCGGGACCTACGGCAACGTCATCCGCTTCCTTCCTCCGCTGTCCATCTCCGACGAGCTGCTCGGCGAAGGGATGGACGTGGTGGCATCCGCGCTGCGCGACCTGTGAAGCCTCCGCACCGGACCGGGCACGGCGCCGGGTTCGGCATGGTCAGCACTCTCCCCATTCACCGAGCAAAGGAGCCGACATGGTCGAGCTGAACCGTGACGTCGTGATCGTCGGGGCGGGGGCCGCCGGGCTCACGGCCGCGAACCAGCTGAAGAAGGCCGGGCTGTCCGTGGCGGTGCTGGAAGCACGCGACCGGGTCGGCGGCCGGCTGTGGACCGACGTCATCGACGGGGCGATGCTCGAGATCGGCGGCCAGTGGGTCTCGCCCGACCAGGGTGCGCTGATCGAGACCCTCGCGGACCTGGGCCTGGAGACCTACGACCGGTATCGCGCGGGCGACTCGGTGTACGTCGATCAGCATGCACAGCTGACGCGGTTCACCGGCGAGATCTTCCCGGTCCCGCCCGCGACCGAGAATGCCATGGTCGAGCTCATCGAGCTGCTGGATTCCCTCGCCGCCCAGATGGACCCGGACCGGCCGTGGGCGCACCCCGACGCCGAGGCCCTCGATCGCGTCTCGTTCGAGGCATGGCTGGCGGAGCACACCGATGACCAGGAAGCGCGGGACAACATCGCGCTGTTCATCGCCGGCGCGATGCTGACCAAGCCCGCACACACGTTCTCCACCCTGCAGGCGGTGCTGATGGCCGCCAGCGCGGGCAGCTTCTCGCACCTCGTGGATGCGGACTTCATTCTCGACAAGCGCGTGGTGGGCGGGCTGCAGCAGGTGCCGCTGCTGCTGGCGGAGCGTCTCGGTGACGATGTGTTCCTCGGCCAGGCGGTGCGCACCCTGGAATGGGGCACCTCGACCGGTGCGGGCAGTCCCGGGGTCACCGCGGTCGCGGACGGCATGACCGTGCGCGCCCGGTTCGCGATCCTCGCCCTCGCGCCCAACCTCTATCCGCGGATCTCGTTCGTGCCCGCTCTGCCGCGGCTGCAGCATCAGATGCACCAGCACCTCTCGATGGGCTTCGTGATCAAGGTGCATGCCGTCTACGACCGCCCGTTCTGGCGGGAGCAGGGCCTGTCCGGCACAGCCTTCAGCCCCTACCAGCTGGTCCACGAGGCCTACGACAACACCAACCACGACGACCCGCGCGGCACCCTGGTCGGATTCGTCTCGGACCAGCACGCCGATGACGTGTTCCGCCTCTCCGCGGAGGAGCGCAAAGAGCGCATCCTCGAGTCGCTCTCGCACTACTACGGCCCGGAGGCGAAGAACCCCGTCGTCTACTACGAAAGCGACTGGGGCTCGGAGGAATGGACCCGCGGCGCGTACGCGGCGAGCTTCGACCTCGGCGGGCTGCACCGCTACGGCGCCGACCTGAGAGCACCCCTCGGCCCCATCCGCTTCGCGTGCAGCGACCTCGCCGGCGCCGGCTATCAGCACGTGGACGGCGCGATCCGCATGGGTCGCCTCGCCGCGGCGCAGCTCATCCAGGAGGCTCGCGCATGAGCGGTCGCATCGTCGTCGGATACACCGCCACGGACGCCGGTGAGGATGCCGTCGCGCTCGGTGCGCGTCTGGCCGCGGCATCCGGATCCGGGCTGGATGTCGTCGTGGTGCTGCCCAGCGACGGTCGCAGCGTGATCACGCCCCCCGATGCGAGCTACGACCGCTACCTCAGGGACAAGGCCGCCACCTGGCTGGATGCCGCGGCCTCCGGCGTTCCGGAAGGCACTGCGGTCACCACGAACGTCCGCTACGCCGACTCCTTCGCGGAGGGGCTGGAGGCGGCCGCGCAGGAGTTCGGTGCCACGCACATCGTCGTCGGCGCCGCCAACGGCGGCCGCCGCGGACGGCATCGCCTGGGGTCGGTGGCCACCGAACTGCTGCACTCCTCGAGCGTTCCGGTCGTCCTCGCACCGGAGGGGTCCCGCCGGGTCGATCCGGCCATCGGCGTCACCCGCGTCACCGCCGCGATCGGGACCCGCCCGGGCGCGGACGCGCTGCTGCATGAGGCGACCTCGCTCGCCGAGGCCACCGGAGCGGAGCTGCGGCTGCTCTCCCTGGTGACGGTCGACCTCCCGGCGAGTGTCGATACCGGTGTCATCCGCATCGCCGGTGCCGCGCACGCGGATGAGGTGCTCGCGCGGGCTCGGGCCGCGCTTGCCGACGGCGGCGCGGCCGAGGCGGTGGTGGCCCGCGGGGACAGCATCGAGGACGCCGTGCAGAACCTCAGCTGGGAGCCCGGCGAGCTGGCCATCGTCGCCTCGAGCCGCCTGGCGCAGCCGCGCCGGCTGTTCCTCGGCTCCACGGCTGCCAAGATGCTGCACGAACTGCCCGTCCCCATGATCGTGGTGCCGCGCACGCGGACCGCGGAAGGAGCGTCGCGATGACCGAAGACACGGATGCTGCGCCGCCGCTTGCCGCGCCGGCCGCCCAGAGCGGTGGCGGGCTCTCCTCGAAAGGTCTGAGCGCCGGCACCGTCGGTCTGATCGGCGCGGTCGTCATCGGCATCTCGTGCATCGCGCCGGCGTACACGCTCACCGCGGCACTGGGCCCGACCGTGTCGGAGGTCGGGTTCCAGGTGCCGGCGATCATCCTGGTCGGTTTCATCCCGATGCTGCTGGTCGCGTTCGGCTATCGCGAGCTGAATCGACGGATGCCGGACGCCGGCACGTCCTTCACCTGGGCTGCCCGCGCCTTCGGCCCATGGGTGGGCTGGATGGCCGGATGGGGACTGATCGCCGCGACCATCCTGGTGCTGTCCAACCTCGCCGGCATCGCCGTCGAGTTCCTCTTCCTGCTCATCGACCAGATCGCCGGCAGTCCCGGCTCGATCGCCGAGCTGGCGTTCAACCCGTTCATCAACGTCGTGGTCTGCCTGCTGTTCATGCTCGGCGCCACGACGATCTCCTACCGCGACATGCAGACCACGCAGAAGCTGCAGTACGTGCTGGTCAGCTTCCAGGTGGTCGTGCTCGTGATCTTCTCGGTCGCGGCGTTCGTCCACGTCGCTCAGGGCAACGCGTTCGACGCGAGCCCCGTCGGGCTGTCCTGGTTCAACCCCTTCGCGGTCGGCTCGTTCACGGCCGTGGTGGCCGGTCTGTCGCTGTCGATCTTCATCTTCTGGGGCTGGGATGTGACCCTCACCATGAACGAGGAGACCAGGGACCCGGAGAAGACCCCGGGCCGCGCGGCGACGCTGACGGTCATCACCATCGTGGTGCTGTATCTGCTGATCTCGGTCTCGCTGCTCGCGTTCGCCGGGACGGGCGCGGAAGGACTGGGGCTGGGCAACGAGGACATCCAGGCGAACGTGTTCTTCTTCCTGTCCGGCCCGATTCTCGGCCCGCTCGCCTTCCTCGTCTCGCTGGCGGTGCTGACCAGCTCCGCGTCGTCGCTGCAGTCGACCTTCGTCTCACCCGCGCGCACGCTGCTGGCGATGGGCCACTACGGGGCGCTGCCGCGACGGTTCGCCGAAGTCAGCCCGCGCTTCTTCACCCCGGGGTTCGCGACGATCGTCTCTGCCATCGTGGCGTCGGTGTTCTACACGATCATGCGATTCGTCAACGAGAACGTCCTGTGGGACACGATCACGACCCTCGGCTTGATGATCTGCTTCTACTACGGCATCACCGCGTTCGCGTGCGTCTGGTATTTCCGCAAGCAGTGGTTCGACTCGGTCCGCAACGCGTTCTTCACCCTGCTGTTCCCGCTGGTGGGCGGAGTCATCCTGCTGATCCTGTTCGGGATCACGCTCGTCGAGAGCATGGACCCCGATTACGGCAGCGGGACGGAATGGTTCGGGCTGGGCAGCGTGTTCGTGCTCGGCGTGGCCATCATCGGTCTGGGGATCATCATCATGATCTGGCAGGCGATCAGGAGGCCGGCCTATTTCCGAGGCGAGACGCTCTCGATGGACGCCCCCGCGAGCCTGCGCCGCCGCCGCCGCTAGCCGGCCCCCGAAGACCCGACACATCAGCGAAGGAGAAACCATGAGCGACTACGCAGTCGTCAACCCGGCCACCGGCGAGACCCTGGCCACCTACCCCGTCGCGACGGACGCGGAACTCGAGCAGGCGCTGGCGGCCGCGGACGCGGCATCCCGAGGCTGGGCGCGCACCTCCACCGTCGCCGAACGCGCCGCGCTGCTGCGGCGGGTCGCCGAGCTTCACCGCGAGCGGCGCGACGACCTCGGCGCGATCATCGTGCGCGAGATGGGCAAGCCCCTCTCCGCGGCCGTCGCCGAGGTGGACTTCGCCGCCGACATCACCGAGTTCTACGCGGACAATGCCGAGCGGATCATGGCGGATCAGCCGATCGACATCCTCGGGGAGGGGACCGCGGTGATCCGCCGCTCGCCGCTGGGCGTGCTGCTGGGGATCATGCCGTGGAACTTCCCGTACTACCAGGTGGCCCGGTTCGCCGCACCCAACCTGCTGATCGGCAACCCGATCCTGCTCAAGCATGCCGGCCAGTGCCCGGAGTCCTCCGCCGCGATCGAGACGATGTACCACGATGCCGGCTTCCCCGAGGGCGCGTACACCAACCTGTACCTGACCAACGAGCAGGCCGCCGAGGTGATCGCCGACCCCCGCGTGCACGGCGTGTCGGTCACCGGGTCGGAGCGCGCCGGTGCGGCCGTCGCGGAGGTCGCCGGACGCAACCTCAAGAAGGTCGTCCTGGAACTCGGCGGATCGGACCCGTTCATCCTGCTCTCCACCGATGATCTGGATGCCGCCGTCCAGGCCGCCGCGGACGCGCGTCTGGACAACACCGGCCAGTCCTGCAACGCGGCCAAACGCTTCATCGTCGCCGACGAGCTGTACCAGCCGTTCCTGGAGAAGTTCACCGCCGTCATGACCGGGTCCAAGCTGGGCGATCCGTTCGCCGAGGACACCGTGCTGGGTCCGCTGTCGTCCCTGGTGGCCGCGGAGCGCCTCGAAGAGCAGGTCGAGAAGGCGGTCGCGCAGGGCGCGACGCTGGTGGCCGGAGGCTCGCGTGACGGCGCGTTCTATCCCGCGACGGTGCTCACCGATGTGACACCCGAGATGGACGCGTACCGCGAAGAGTTCTTCGGACCAGTGGGCATCGTGTACCGCGCGGCCGACGAGGAGGATGCCGTCCGGATCGCCAACGACACCCCGTTCGGGCTCGGCTCCTACGTGTTCACCACCGACCAGGATCAGGCGCAGCGGGTCGCGGACCGCATCGAGGCCGGCATGGTCTACGTGAACCTCGTGCTCGCGGACTCGCCGGAGCTGCCGTTCGGCGGCGTCAAGCGCAGCGGCACCGGCCGGGAGATGGGGCTGCTCGCGGCGGACGAGTTCGTGAACAAGAAGCTGGTCCGCGTCGGCGCGTGAGCGCCCGGCCGGGTCCGCGCGGACCCCGCGGACCCGGCCCGCGGTTCGCCCGCATCCAGCCCATGCCGTACACTGGAATGAGCAGTTGAAGTCTGCATTCTTTCGCCGTGCCCGCTGTCCGGGCCTGCTCCCTTTCATACAGGTCGCGGTGCGAGTGTGCAGGCATCCTGAGGCCGCAGGCCTCTAGGGCGGTAGCTCAATTGGCAGAGCAGCGGTCTCCAAAACCGCAGGTTGCAGGTTCGATTCCTGTCCGCCCTGCGCGTCAGCCGAAGCTGACACACGGAAGGTAATCAGGTGGGTTCGATGATCCAAGACGAGCCGAAGGGCGAGGTCGTCGCTTCGGGCGGCGCGCCCCGCACGAAGAAGCCGAACGTCTTCGCTCGCATCGCGCTGTTCGTCCGTCAGGTGTTCGCCGAACTCCGCAAGGTCGTCACGCCGACGCGCCAAGAGCTGATCAAGTACACGGGCGTCGTGCTCGGGTTCGTGGTCGTGATGATGGCGCTGGTCTACGGCCTGGACCTGCTGTTCGTCTGGGTGACGACCGTCGTCTTCGGCGTTCCCGCCTGACCACTTGAGTTGCACCGCGGGGCGGATCGCTGAATCCGACGCCCACGAAACGGAAGAGAACGCAATTGTCTGAAAGATATGTAGACGACGCCGACTGGGCGACCGCCGCTGAGCAGTCGTCCGAGGACGACGAAGCCCAGGAGGGCAGCATCCTCGCCCAGGAGGACCGTGCCAACACGCCGGCCGAACACCTGGCCGTGCACATCGTCGACGACGAGGAAGAAGACCTCTCGGATCTGGACGACATCGACATCGACGATCCGGAGGCGGACGCAATCGTGAACGACGCTCTGCACATCGACAAGGCCGACGAGGCCGAAGCGGCCGCTGAGGTGCTGACCGATTCGCTCGCCGACGAGGTCGCCGAGTACGCGGCCGACCACGCCGATGACGTGACCCCGTACGACGGTCCCGACATCAACGGCGACGAGGATGAGCCCGTGCTGGACGCGGAGTTCGTCGCCGAGGTGGATGCCGCAGCAGAGGTCGTCGACGAGGTCGAAGCATCCGTCAGCCCGGCCGATGCCGCCACCGTCGAGCCCGACCTCGACGCGGCAGACGCCGAAGACGCTGACGATGCGGACGCGGTGGACACCGCCGGCGCGGTCGCCGAGGACGGCGACACCGAGGACGGCGAGGAAGACCCGTACGAGGCGTTCCGCGCCGAGCTGCGCAGCCTCCCGGGCAAGTGGTACGTCATCCACTCGTACGCCGGATTCGAGCGCAAGGTGAAGGCGAACATCGAGCAGCGCAAGTCCACGCTCGAGGTCGAAGACGACATCTACCAGGTCGAGGTCCCGATGGAGGACGTCGTCGAGATCAAGAACGGACAGCGCAAGATGGTCACGCGCGTCCGGATCCCCGGCTATGTGCTCGTGCGCATGGAGCTGAACGAGGACACCTGGTCTGTCGTGCGGCACACGCCGGGCGTGACCGGCTTCGTCGGCAACGCGCACAACCCGACGCCGCTGCGGTTCGAAGAGTCCTTCAACATGCTCAAGAGCCTCGTCGAGATCAAGGAAGTCGCACCCGCCAAGGGCGCCGCTGCCAAGGGCGGCCACGCCGTCGCACGCAGCATCCCCGCCGAGGTCGACTTCGAGGTCGGCGAGACCATCACGATCAAGGAAGGCTCGTTCGCGGGTCTGCCCGGCACGATCAGCGAGATCAAGCCCGAGAGCGGCAAGCTCACGGTCCTGGTCTCCCTTTTCGAGCGCGAGACGCCGGTCGAGCTGTCGTTCGATCAGGTCACGAAGCTTTGACGCGGCGCGGATCAATTCTGCGAAAGCAGGGTGATGCGCGATCGGGTCAAGGTTGAGTAGCGCGCGAAGCGCGCGTATCGAAACCCAATAGAGACTTCCCCGGTTCACCGGGGAGAACCGCGGCTCGGAGACGCCGAGTGTGCGGGAGAACGGATGCCGCGGCATCCGCTCGATGAAAGGAAAAGGAAATGGCACCCAAGAAGAAGGTGACCGGCCTGATCAAACTCCAGATCAAAGCCGGCGCCGCCAACCCGGCGCCGCCGATCGGGCCCGCGCTCGGTCAGCACGGCGTCAACATCATGGAGTTCTGCAAGGCCTACAACGCCGCCACCGAGGCGCAGCGTGGCAACGTCATCCCCGTCGAGATCACCGTCTACGAGGACCGCAGCTTCACGTTCATCCTCAAGACGCCGCCGGCGGCCGAGCTGATCAAGAAGGCCGCAGGCGTGGCCAAGGGCTCGCCGACCCCGCACACGACCAAGGTGGCAAAGCTCACCAAGGCTCAGGTGCGCGAGATCGCCGAGGTCAAGCAGCCCGACCTGAACGCGAATGACCTCGAGGCCGCCTCGAAGATCATCGCCGGTACCGCCCGTTCCATGGGCATCACGGTTGAGGACTGAGGGAGATAACGACCATGGCTACCAAGTCCAAGGCCTACCAGGCCGCCGCCGCGAAGATCGCGGCTGACAAGTTCTACACGCCCACCGAGGCTGTCGCCCTGGCGAAGGAGACCGGTTCGGCGAAGTTCGACTCGACCGTCGAGGTCGCGCTGAAGCTCGCCGTCGACCCCCGCAAGGCGGACCAGATGGTGCGCGGCACCGTCATCCTGCCGCACGGAACCGGCAAGACCGCCCGAGTGATCGTCTTCGCGACCGGCCCGGCCGCTGAAGCCGCGATCGCCGCAGGTGCCGATGAGGTCGGCGGCGCCGAGCTCATCCAGCGCGTCGCCGACGGCTGGACCAACTTCGACGCCGCCGTGGCCACCCCTGAGCTCATGGGCCAGGTCGGTCGTCTCGGCAAGGTCCTGGGTCCCCGGGGCCTCATGCCGAACCCGAAGACCGGCACCGTGACCCCCAACCCGGCCAAGGCCGTCGAGGAGATCAAGGGCGGAAAGATCGAGTTCCGCGTCGACAAGCACGCCAACGTGCACTTCGTGGTGGGCAAGGCCTCGTTCTCGGCCGACCAGCTCGACGAGAACATCAAGGCTGCGCTCGAGGAGATCATCCGCCTCAAGCCGTCCAGCTCGAAGGGCCGCTACATCCAGAAGGGCGCCGTGTCGACCACGTTCGGCCCCGGCATCCCGCTGGATGTCAACTCGCTGTAGACACCCGCTCTCGCACGCGCAGCCCAGGCTCCGCGTGCGACTGCACGAAGGGGTCCCGCCGATTCGGCGGGACCCCTTCGTCGTCCGCCACGGGTGTGCCCCCGCCGGTGCGGCGGCCCGTCGCAACCGCGCGCGGCGCGCGGCTGCGGCGTACCGTCGGAGGATCCGCACCGCGAGAGGACGGCCGCCATGCCCGCCACACTGCAAGACCTGCTGGGGATCGACGAGCCGATCGTGCTCGGGCCCTTCGGCGGGGCGTCGTCGGTCGAGCTGACCGCGCTGGTGAGCGACAGCGGCGGTCTCGGCTCGTTCGGGCTGTACGGGTACCCACCCGAGCGCATCCACGCCGTCATCACCGGACTGCGCGCCGCCACCGACCGGCCGTTCGCCGTCAACCTGTGGGTGCCGACCGGCGACGAAGTGACACCGGCGGACCTGGACCTGCAGCGGTTCCTGGATGTCCTGGCGCCGCTGTACGCCGATGTGGGGATGCCCGCTCCGACACCGCCGGCGGCCTTCCTGCCTTCCTTCGATGACCAGTTCGACGCCGTGCTGGATGCCGCACCGGCCGTCGTCAGCTTCGTCTTCGGCGTGCCCGCTACCGAGGTGATCGCCCGTGCGCATCGGCGCGGAATGGCCGTGCTGGCCACCGCGACCACCGTCGCCGAAGCCAGGGCACTGCACGAGGCGGGCGTGGACGCCATCGTCGCCAGCGGGATGGAGGCGGCCGGGCACCGGGTGTCGTTCCTGCGCCCCGCCGAGCAGTCGCTGGTCGGGCTGTTCTCACTCCTGCCTCAGGTCGCCGACGCCGTCGGCGTGCCGGTGATCGCGGCCGGCGGCATCGCCGACCGGCGCGGCGTCGCGGCGGCGTTCGCGCTCGGCGCCGTCGGCGTTCAGGTGGGCACGGCATTCCTGCGCACCCGCCAGTCGGCGGTTCCGGATGCACACCGCGCCGCCATCGCCGCCGCGGACGACACCGCTACGGTGCTGACCCGGGCGATGAGCGGCCGCCTGGCCCGCGGCATCCCGAATCACGCGATGCGCGAGATCGAGACCGGCGGCCTGATCGCCCCGTTCCCGGCACAGAACTGGTTGACCGGAGCCTTCCGCGCCGAGGCGGCCGCGCAGGACCGCGGGGAGCTGCTGTCCCTGTGGGCGGGTCAGTCCGCCGCGCTGACCCGCCACGACGACGCCGCTGACGTGTTCGCCGAGCTGCGTGCCGGCGTGCCCGGCTGAGGCGGCGGCGAAACGCAGCGTAACGATATGCGCTCGCCCGCCGGGTCGCGTGATGTACTGGTTCGTCCTGCCCCCAGCAGAGCCGATATCTCAGGAGCACCACAGCGCATGTCACGTCGTACCGTTTTCGCCGCCATCGCCCTCGCCGCTTCGGCCGCTCTCACCCTCTCCGCGTGCGGCGCCGGTTCAGATCCTGCCTCCTCCGCGCCGGCCGACGAGTTCGATCTGGTCCGGGCCGGAACCCTTACGGTGGCGACCGAGGGCACCTACCGACCCTTCAGCTTCCACGACGCATCCGGCGAGCTCGTCGGCTTCGACGTGGAGATCGCCGAGGCCGTCGCCGAGAAGCTCGGACTCGAGATCTCGTTCCAGGAGACGCAGTGGGACGCGATCTTCGCCGGTCTGGAGGCGGGCCGTTTCGACGTCATCGGCAACCAGGTCTCGATCAACCCGGAGCGCGAGGAGAAGTACCTCTTCAGCGAGCCGTACTCCGTCTCGCCGGGCGTGATCGTCGTCCCCGAGGACGACGAGTCGATCTCGAGCTTCGCGGACCTCGCCGGAAAGACGACGGCACAGTCGCTCACCAGCAACTGGTACGAACTCGCCCAGGAGAGCGGTGCCACCGTCGAAGCTGTCGAGGGCTGGGCTCAGGCCGTGGCCCTGCTCGCGCAGGGACGGGTGGATGCGACCATCAACGACAAGCTCACCTTCCTGGACTACGAGACCACAGACGGCCCCACCGGCCTGAAGATCGCCGCCGAGACCGACGATCCGGCCAGCAGCGCGTTCACCTTCACGAAGGACAAGCAGGCGCTGGTCGACGCGATCGACCAGGCGCTGGGTGAACTGCGCGAGGAGGGCGTGCTCGCCGAGATCAGCGAGAAGTACTTCGGCGCCGACGTCACGTCGTAGTCGCGGTGACACGGCCCGCCTCCTCGCGCGGCCGTGATCGGTGAGGAGGGGTGATGAACGAGACGTGGACCCTGGTCGTCGACTCGTTCTGGCCCCTGCTGTGGGCGGGACTGCGGGGGACCATTCCGCTGGCGCTGGCCTCGTTCGCGATCGGATTGGTGCTCGCCCTCGGCGTCGCCCTCATGCGGATCTCGGGGAGTCGCGTGCTGTCGGCCGTCGCCCGTTTCTACATCTCCGTCATCCGGGGCACGCCGCTGCTGGTCCAGCTCTTCGTGATCTTCTACGGGCTGCCCTCGCTCGGCATCGTGGTCGACCCCTGGCCGGCGGCGGTCCTCGCCTTCTCGCTGAACGTCGGCGGTTACGCCGCCGAGATCATCCGCGCCGCCATCCTGTCCGTCCCGAAGGGACAATGGGAGGCCGGTTACACCGTCGGACTCTCGCACGGCAAGCAGCTCACACGGATCATCCTCCCGCAGGCTGCGCGAGTGTCCGTGCCACCGCTGTCCAACACGTTCATCTCGCTGGTGAAGGACACCTCGCTTGCGTCGCTGATCCTGGTCACCGAACTGTTCCGTCAGGCCCAGACCATCGCCGCCTTCACCTACGAGTTCATGATCATCTACCTCGAGGCGGCGCTGATCTACTGGCTGTTCTGTCTGGTGCTCTCGGCCGGACAGGGTGCCCTGGAGAAGAGGCTGGACCGCTATGTCGCCCACTGACGTTCCCGGCTCCGATCCGCTCGCTCCACCGGCGGCCGCCCTGGCCGGACCCCTGCTGCGCGTGCGCGGACTGCAGAAGAGCTTCGGCGCCAATCGGGTGCTGAAGGGTGTGGACTTCGAGGTGCAGCGCGGCGACGTGGTCTGCTTGATCGGTCCCAGCGGGTCGGGCAAGACGACCGTGCTGCGCACGTTGAACGGGCTGGAGACGCCCGACGGCGGTGTGATCGAATTCGCCGACGCCGAGGTGACGGACTTCTCGCGCCGCCCGTCCAAAGCACAGCGGATGGCGCTGCGCGATCGCTCCGCGATGGTGTTCCAGCACCACAACCTCTTCCCGCACCTGACCGTGATCGAGAACGTCATCGAGGGTCCGGTCCACGCGCACGGCGTGCCCAAGGCGGTGGCGGTGCAGCGGGCCGAGCGGCTTCTGGACCGGGTCGGTCTCGCCGACAAGCGCGACGCGTATCCGTTCCAGCTGTCCGGCGGACAGCAGCAGCGCGTCGGGATCGTCCGCGCCTTGGCTCTGCAGCCCGACCTGCTGTTGTTCGACGAGCCCACCGGCGCGCTGGACCCGGAACTGGTCGGCGAGGTCCTCGTGGTGCTGAAGGAGCTCGCGGACGAGGGCTGGACCATGGTGATCGTGACCCACGAACTCGCCTTCGCCCGTGAGGTCGCGGACGAGGTGCTGTTCTTCGACGACGGCGTCATCCTGGAGCGCGGTGCGCCCAAGGCGCTGCTGGCCAACCCGACGCACGAGCGGACGAGGCGTTTCCTGGACCGCCTCCTGCGTCCGTTCGAGGACTGATCCGGCCCCGCGCCGCCGCGTCGGGAGCGGTACGGCAGACTCAGGCCGTCACCGCCCGATGAGCGCGCGCGTGCGTCGCGTCCGCCCACGGGCTCCACACGAACCACGTGGGCAGTGCCGCGACCAGCCGCGGCGAACCGCTCACCGAGATCGCCCCGGACCGGACCGCATCCTGCCAGCGACGGTATCCCTGGAAGACGTCGGCGAGATCGCCGGTGGCCATGGTCACCACCAGGTCGACGCTGAAGCCGGGATGCTGCGTGCACACCGACACCGCGGCGTGCTCGAGCACGAACCAGATCGTGTCCGGATCGGGTGCGGTGTGGCGCCACTCGATGACCGTCCGCCGGGGCGGGAATCGCGCGGTGTCCACCCTGCGATGCATCCACCACATGAGCGTCGTCGGCTCCACGTCGTGCGGCTCCAGGTCCTCGAACAGCCACTCGATCGCCCAGCGGCCCAGACTGTCCAGAACCCGCTCGAGGTCGCGTCCGGCGGGCGTGAGGTGGTACTCGCTGCCATGACCCGTCGGCGACGGCCATGTCTCCAGCACGCCACTGCGCTCCAGGTGCCGCAGGCGCTGCACGAGCAGGGAGCGCGAGATCCCGGGCAGGGCTCGCGCGATGTCGTTGAAGCGCGTGTTGCCCAGCACCAGCTCGCGCACGATCAGGGGCGTCCAGCGGTCGGCCATGACCTCGCTGGCCATCGCGATGGGACAGTACCGTCCGTAATCAGCCATGGCTCCATGGTCCCGCCGCCCATGCCGCCGCGGTAGTCCGGAATCTGGACCGGCGGAGTCCCGATCGTGCACTGGAGCGTGGGCTGCTCCCCGGCGGATGCTGTCCCCATGAGCACCATCGAGAGCATCCAAGACAGCGCAGCAGGGAGCGCTTCGGCTTCCCTGACCGACCGTGCGAACGGCATCGGTCCGATCCTCGCGGCGAACGCGGCGCGCCACGATCGGGAGGGCACGTTCGTCGTCGAGGCGTACGACGCCCTCAGGGAGGCAGGCCTGCTCAAGGCCGCTGTCCCCAGGGAGCTCGGCGGCGACGGGGCGAGCATCCGCGAGCTGGCGGACCTGCAGCGCACGCTCGGGCACTACTGCGGGGCGACCGCGCTGGCCAGCGCGATGCATCAGCACGTGACACGCTTCACGACCTGGCGATACCGGCGAGGTCTGCCGGGGGCCGAAGCGACCCTGCGCCGCATCGCCGACGAGCAGATCGTGCTCGTCTCCACCGGCGGGGGCGACTTCACCCACCCGACCGGCCAGGCCACCCCCGTGGCCGGAGGTTATCGCGTGAGCGGACGAAAGCGCTTCGTGAGCCAGGGCGCGGTCGGCACCGTGATGTCCACGATGTTCCCCGTCGCTGACCCGGAGCGCGGCATGCGCGTGCTGAACATGGCCATCCCGTTCGCCGCGGACGGCATCGTCCGGGCGGAGAACTGGGACGTGCTCGGCATGCGGGGCACCGCGAGCGACGACGTCGTGCTGACCGACGTGTTCGTCCCGCATGAGCGCGTGCTCGCTGACCGCCCGTACGGAGTCATCGATCCTCCGCTTCAGGTGATCGCGGGCATCGGGTTCGCGATCATCTCCGGTGCCTACCTCGGTGTCGCCGAGGCGGCGTTCGCTGAGGCCGTCGCGGCGGGTGCACGGCATCCCGATGACCTGACCGTCCAGCGGTCGCTGGGGCTCATGCGCCACCGGCTGCAGGTCGCCTCCTGGGCGCTCGCAGGCGCCCTGACCGAACTCGGCGACGATCCGACGCCCTCATACGACGCCTTCCTCGCTGTGATGGCGGCCAAGGCCGAGATCGCGCGCGCCGGCGCGGAAGTGTGCGATCTGGCGATGCAGGTGGTCGGGGGCGCGGGCTACTTCACGGGTTCGATCGTCGAGCGCTGCTATCGCGACATCCGCGCGGCGGCCTTTCATCCGCTCACCCCCGAGGCGACGTTGCTCGCGGCCGGACGACACGCGATGGGCCTGCCGCAGGAGTGACGCGCCTGCCGGCTCCGCGCGGGCGTGCCGTCCTGCTACCGCACGTCGAATGCGCGTTCGCCGGTCGGGACGGCATCCGTCACCCGCGCCTGGTCGACGCGCGCGCCGGGCGGGCCCTGCGCCATCCAGGCGAGGACCTCGTCCACCTGCGCCGGAGTCCCCTCGATCTCCGCTTCGACCGTGCCGTCCGGGCGGTTGCGCACCCACCCGGCGACGCCGGCGTCGACCGCGATCATGCGCATCGTGTAGCGATAGCCCACGCCTTGGACGTCCCCGCTCACGATCACGTGCACACGTTTCATTCCTCCATCGTGGTGCCCGTGGGGGTGTGCCGGCCAGTGGCGGGTGCGAGGATGCAGTCATGGGAACCGTCGATGACTACCTCAGCGGACTCGACGACGCCGACCGCGACGCGATCGCGCACGTCTACGCCATCGCGCGCGAGGTGGTCCCGGACGCGGAGCAGGGCAAGGGCTATGGGATGCCGGCGCTCGTGTACCGCGGCAAACCGCTGATCTCGGTGATGCGTGCCCGCAGGCACATCGGCGTCTACCCGTTCAGCCCGGAGGCCGTGACCGGAGTCGCCGGGGCGGTCGAACAGGTGGAGGAGTCGGGGCTGGACAAGGGCACCATTCGCTTCCAGCCCGACCACCCGCTCCCGGACGAGGTGGTCCGCGAGCTGGTGCGCCGGCGCCGCGACCAGATCGACGGCTGAACCCCGCCCATCGGGCTCAGTGGGGGAGGATCAGGCTGACCCCGATGCCGACCATGACCAGGGCGATGACCGCGTCCAGGATCCGCCACGCGCGCGGTGTGCCGAGCCACCGGCTGAGGTAGCGGGCGCCGAAGGCGAGCGCGAAGAACCAGATCACGCTCGCCGCCATCGCGCCGGCCGCGAAGAGCCAGCGCGCGTGGCCGTGCGTGCTGGCGATCGAACCCAGCAGGAAGACGGTGTCCAGGTACACATGCGGGTTCAGCCACGTCAGCGCCAGGCACGTCAGGGCCACCGGCAGGGCGCGCGGGGCGGCGCGGGCGATGAGCGCCGACGCCTGCGGTGTCTGCGGGGCGACCGTGGTCGCCCGCGGAGACCGGTCGAGGGGATCCGAGGGGGTCTCGGTGGGCGCGAGCGCCCCGCCGGACGGGCGCCAGGCGCGACGCGCGGCGAGCAGCCCGTAGGCGAACAGGAAGGCCGCGCCCGCCCACCGCACGACGTCGATCAGCCACGGCACCGCGGTCAGCACCAAGCCCACCCCCGAGACGCCGAGGGCGATGAGGACGGCATCCGAGATCGCGCAGATGGCGGCCACGAGGACGACGTGCTCCCGACGCAGGCCCTGACGCAGCACGAAGAGGTTCTGTGCGCCGATCGCGATGATCAGCGAGAAGCCCAGCCCGAGGCCGGCGAGCGCTGACGAGAACATACTCCGACGCTACGGTCCTCACCCTGATGAGTCCAACTGAAGATTCTACAGATGCATTAGCATCGCTTATCATGCGTATTCCGCTGGACCTGGCTGAGACCGTGGCGGCCGTCGCCGACGAGGGCACGCTGGACGCCGCGGCCCGCCGACTGCGGCTGACCCCGTCGGCGGTCAGCCAGCGCATCAAGGCACTCGAGGAGCAGCTCGGCCGCGTGGTCCTGGTGCGGTCCAAGCCGGCCCGGCTCACCGAAGCCGGTGCGGCCGTGGTGCGGATGGCCCGACAGGTGGCACTGCTGGAGCACGACACTCTCACCGAGCTCGGCGCGGGCGGCGACGAGGGTTCTCGCACGTCCGTCCCGCTCGCCGTGAACGCCGACTCGTTGGCGACCTGGTTCCTCGAGCCGCTCGCGCGGCTGGCCGAGCGGCATCCGATCGTCTTCGAGCTGCACCGCGAGGATCAGGACTTCACCGCCGCGCTCCTGGAGTCGGGCACCGTGATGGGTGCGGTGACCTCGCGCGCGACGCCGGTCGCCGGATGCCGCGTGAGCACGCTCGGTGCGATGCGGTACGAAGCCGTCGCCACACCGGCGTTCGCACGACGATGGATGCCGGATCCCGCGTCCCCGGCGACGCTGGTCGACGCGCCGGTGGTGGACTTCGACCGTCGCGACGACCTGCAGACGCTCTGGATGCGGGAGTGCGGTATCGACGAGTCCCTGCCCGCGCGGCACTACGTCCCCGCCTCGAACGATTTCGCTGCTGCCGTGCGCCTGGGCCTGGGGTGGGCGCTGCTGCCGACGTTCCAATCGCAGGCGGGCCTGGCGCGCGGCGACCTCGTCCGGCTCGGCGGCCCGCCCATCGACGTGCCCCTGTACTGGCAGCAGTGGAATCTGCGTTCCGCGCTGCTGGGCGCCATCGCGGACGAGGTCGTCGCCGAGGGTCGCCGGGTGCTGCGCCCGATCCGCGCGCAGGCCGCCGGCTGACTCAGTCGTCGCTGACGCGCAGGACGATCTTGCCGCGCGTGTGGCCCTGCTCCAGCTCGGCGTGCGCGGCCGCCGCATCCTTGAGGTCGAAGACGCGGTCGATGTAGACCTGGACGGCGCCGGAGTCCAGCAGGCGTCCGATCGTCGCCAGCGCGCTGCCGTCGGGAGTGACTTTGAAGCTCGTCGCCCTGACGCCGGCCGCGGCCGCGGCGGCGGCATAGCCCGGCCAGGAGCCGGTCGGCACGACCATGTACAGTCCACCCGGTCGCAGCACGGCCAGCGATCTCTCGCCGGTGTTCGCCTTCGCGTTCCCGACCAGGTCGATCACGACGTCGACGTCGGCGACGACATCCTCGAAGCGGGTCGTGGTGTGGTCGATCACCACCGATGCCCCCAGCTCCCTCAGCCACGCGGCGTTCCGCGCCGAGCCGGTCGCGGTGACGTGCGCGCCGAAGTACGCGGCGAACTGCACGGCCAAGTGGCCCACACCGCCGCCGCCGGCATGGATGAGCACCCGCTGCCCTTCGTGCGCGTGGGCGGTCTCGACGACCAGACCCCATGCGGTCAGGGCAGCGAGGGGAACGCCGGCGGCCTCCACATGCGACAGCGCCGCCGGCTTGCGCGCCACCGACTGCGACGGCACGACTGCGTACTCCGCATAGGTGCCGCCGGAGCGGGGGAAGGCCACCATGCCGTAGACCGGCGTCCCGGCGGCGAGGGGATGGGAGTCGTACGGCGAGGTGACCACGATGCCGCTGAAATCGAAGCCCGGCGTGGCCGGGTAGTCGCTGATCGCGGCGGACACGCCCGCACCGGCACGGGTCTTCGCGTCGATCGGATTGACCCCCGCAGCCACGACCCGCACGAGCAGCTCGTCCATCACCGGTGTGGGGACGGCCACGGACGCCGCGCGCAGCACGGTGGGGTCGCCGGTGGTCTCCATCACCGTGGCGCGCATGGTCTCGGGCGGGTCTGCCACCGCCGCGGTGGGCGCGGGGGCGGATGCGGATTGCAACGGCCGGAATCTCATCGCACGCTCCTTAGGAGTGCGCGTCGTCGTCGGCAGCACTCGTTGCCTGGTCCCCACAGTCAACCCTGACTATGTCTCGTCCGTGTTACGCGGGTGCTACCGGCCGGCTAAGCCGAGCCGGCCGCCGCGCAGCATCAGGGGTTCTCGCCGGTCGTCAACGAGTGCAGGAGCCGCGCGAGGTGGCGGATGTCTTCGACGGACCACTCCTGCAGGCTGTCCAGCAGCGCGCTGTCGTGCGGCTCGCGGGCCGCGGCCAGGCGCTCGATCCCTTCCGGGGTGGGGGAGAGGAGGCTGGATCGACCGTCGGCGGGGTCGGGGGTGCGGGTGACGAGCCCGAGCTCTTCGAGCTCGCGCACCGTGCGACTCACCTGACCCTTGTCGGCCGTCAGCGATTCGGCCAGGCAGGAGAGGGTGATGCTCTCGCGGCGGACGATCGTGGTGAACACCTTGTAGGCGCCGGGCAGCATGCCCGGGCTCACCCGCTCGGCGTTCTCGGCGATCAGGCGGCGGATCCGCGTGAGCAGTTCGCCGAACTCCGCCTCGAGGGCGCGCACCGCTTCGGTGCGCGCCTCTCGGGACTCCGGGTCCACCATGGCCGTCGACATCAGCCGCGGCGGGTCGCGGGCCTGCCGCCGACCGATCCGGCCGGCGCGTCCTCCGCGGTCGCCGGGATGGAGCCGGTCGCAGCCAGGGCCGACATCCCCTCGGCGGTCGTGATCGTGGCGAGGTCCGCCTCACCGGCGGCGATCCGCTCCGCCGTCGTCATGCGGGTCAGCGGCACGTTGGGCAGGAAGACGATCGCGATCAGGCTGATGATCGCCAGCGGCACGGCGATCAGGAACGACTGCGCGATGCCCTGCGCGTAGATGTCCTCGACGATGACCCGCACCGCGGTCGGCAGCAGGCTGACCTGGGGGAGCGTGCCGGACTGGAGCTGTTCGGCCACAGCCGCGCCATCCGCACCCAGATTCACGATCGCCGCGGTCAGCGCGTCCTTGCTGGAGGCGAACAGGCCGGTGACCGAGGTCGCCAGTGCGGCACCCATGACCGAGACGCCGATCGTTCCCCCCAGGCTGCGGAAGAACGCCACACCCGAGCTGGCCACGCCCATCTCCTCGGGCTTGGCCGTGTTCTGGACGATGAGCACGAGGTTCTGCATGGTCATTCCCACGCCCGCGCCGAGCAGGAACATGTACAGCGAGACCAGCACGAAGTTCGTGTCGTACCGCAGGGTGGACAGCAGCACCGAACCCGCGATCAGCAGCACGCTGCCCACGATCAAATAGATCTTCCACTTGCCGAAGCGGCTGATCAGCTGACCCACGATGATCGACGAGAGCAGCAGACCGCCGATCATCGGCAGCGTGAGCAGGCCGGCCTCGGTCGGGGTGGCGCCGCGGGCCATCTGCATGTACTGGCTGAGGAACACCGACGTGCCGAACATGGCGACACCGGTGGCGATGGAGGCGATCACCGAGAGCGTGTATGTGCGGTTGCGGAACATCGACAGCGGCACGAGAGGCTCGCGCGAGCGGAACTCCACGATCACGAACAGGATCGCACCGACGAGCGCGCCGCCTGCCATGAGGATCGTCTCAAGGCTCCACCAGTCGAACGTGTCGCCGGCGTTGGTGATCCAGACCAGCAGCAGCGAGACCGATGCGGCCAGGAGCACGATGCCGAGGTAGTCGATGCGCGCCTTCTTCTTGGGGCGCGTGGGGATGTGCAGGGTCAGCTGCAGGATGATCAGGGCGGCGATCGCGAAGGGGATCGCGACGTAGAAGTTCCAGCGCCAGCCGATGCCATCGGTGATGAACCCGCCGAGCAGCGGTCCGCCGATCGTGCCCAGAGCCATCACGGCGCCGAATAGGCCCATGTAGCGTCCGCGCTCCCGGGGGCTGATGATGTCGGCCATGATGATCTGGCTCAGCGCGGCCAGACCGCCGGCGCCGATGCCCTGCGCGGCGCGGAACGCGATGAGCGTGCCGGCGTCCTGCGAGAAGCCCGCGGCCGCGGTGGCCAGGACGAAGAGGATCAGTGCGATTTGGATGAGCACCTTGCGGTTGAACAGGTCCGCCAGCTTGCCCCAGATGGGGGTCGAGATGGCGGTGGTCAGCAAGGTGGCGGTGATGACCCAGGTGAAGGCGGCCTGATCGCCGCCGATGTCGTGGATGATGACCGGAAGCGAGGTGGAGACGACCGTCGCGGCGAGGATCGAGACGAACATTCCGAGCAGAAGGCCGGACAGCGCTTCGAGGACCTTCCGTCGGGACATGCGCGGCGGTTCGGTCGTCAGCGCCGAGGCAGGGGTATTGACAGACGCCAAGAGCGGGGCCTTTCGAGCGTGGAGACGTGCGCGGCGACGGTGACGCGATGGTTGACTGTAGTCAACTATATCGCAGATCGTTGACTCGCGTCAACCAATTCAGTCGGCCAGGGCGAGGGCGCGGAAGGGCTCGCGCGGGGCCGGTGGCCGCGGCATCCGTCCGTCGGGGTGTGCGCTCGGCGGGCCGGCGAGCGGCCGCAGGGTGGTCCGGCGGTGCAGCTCGTCGATGAGCGACGTCGCCAGGGCGACCAGTTTCGCGATCTCGACCTCGTCGCGGTCGACCCACTCGCAGCGAGGCTCGTCGCCGACCGGGACGAAATCGCTGTGCTCCTCCCACGCCACCAGGGTGCGCTCGGCGCCCAGGACATGCTGCTGCCACCACACCTGCCGCATGTACGGGCGGGGGATGCTGCGCCAGGACTTGTTGGTCGTCTTGATCTCACACAGGATGACGCGGCCCTGGGCATCGACGACGACCCCGTCGGGGGTGGCGAGGTGACGCTTCTCGACGACCGCGTGGAACAGCGCGCTGGAGGGCAGGATGCCGTGGGTCGCGGCGACCCAGCGGGCGATCTCGGGCTCGCGGATCCGGCCGTGGGCGGTGTAGGCGTTGCCCGAGAATCCGGAGCCCATGAGCTTCGCGTCGGCCGCCTTGGCGATGGCCTTCGCCGAGGTGAGCGATGCGACATCCGTCGCAGTGATGCCGCGTGAGCGAGCCCGGACCCAGGCCACCCGGTCGCGGGAGTCCGCGACGATGCGGGCGGCGAGTTCGGGGGTCACGTCTTCGAGGGTAACCCCGCAGGCGGACCCCGCCCGGCCGACATGCCCGGTCCGCGCCGGGCCGGACCGCATCCGCAGCGCGCCCCTTGCGCGCGCTGCGGACGGTGGCAGGGTCGGTGTATGGACACCATCACCGCAGACCAGTTCCGGGCGGAGCCCGGCGTCGAGGACTGGCGCCCGGGGCAGGCCGGCGCGATCGCCGAGTTCAAGACCGGAACCTTCGCCACGGGGGCGCGGCTGTTCGCCGCCATCGCCGAACTCGCCGAGGCAGCCGATCACCATCCCGATGTCACGGTGACCTACCCGAGGGTGACCGTGACGCTCATCACGCACTCCGCGGGCGGCCTGACCGCGAAGGACGTGGCCCTCGCGCGGCAGATCTCCGCCGCCGCCCGTGACCTCGGTCTCGCGCCGACGCCCCGCTGATCCGCAGTCCCGCTTCTCCTGCCCCGCGAGCGCACGGCGTGCCGCCGAGCGCACGGGGTGCCGCCGAGCGCACGGCTTGCCACCGGTCAGAAGCCGTGCACCCGACGGCAGGCCGTGCAGTCGGGAACGGAAGGGCGGCGTGCGCGCTCCTCCCCCCAGGAGCGCACGGCTTGCCGCCGGTCAGAAGCCGTGCACCCGACGGCAGGCCGTGCAGTCGGGAACGGAAGGGCGGCGCGCGCGCTCCTCCCCAGGGGAGCAGGGCGTGCCGCCTATCCCGATTCGCCTGCGCACCGCCGATGCGGGGCAACGGACGCCGGATGCTGAGGCATGCGCCGCGCTGCGTCGATCCCCGACCTGAGTCTGCTCGTCCGCTCCCGCACGGCCCTTCTGGCTGGAGGCTGGACGGAGCGGTCCATCCGGCTTGCGGTGGGCAGCGGCCGGCTCCGGGTGATCCGTCGCGGAGCCTTCATGGACGCGCAGGACGCCGCCACGCTGTGGCCGGAGGCGTGGCACCTGGCGCATGTCATCGCCGTCGCACGTGAGGCCACCGGCGACGGGGTCATCTCGCACGAGTCCGCGGGTGTCGCATGGTCGCTGCCGCTGTACCGCCATCGACCGCTCCGCGTGCACGTCACCACTCCGGCGCCGTCCCGCATCTCCAGTGGCGCGGACGTGATGAGGCATGTCGCGCCGCTCCCGGCGTCGGACATCGTCGTGCGCCACGGCATCCGCTGCACTTCGCTCGAGCGGACCGTCTTCGACATGGTGCGCACCCTCGGACCGGACGCATCGGTGGCCGCTGCCGACGCCGCTGAGCGGCAGTTCGCGCTGCGCGGCCGGGTGTGGGACGAGGATGCCGTCGCCTGCTGGCGCCGATCCATGCGGGAACGGGTCACCGCGGCGTCAGGCGCACGGGGGATCCGGCAGGCGCGGTGGGTGACCGCGTTCGCCGACGGCCGGGCTCAGCTGCCGGGGGAGAGCGTGAGCCGGCTCCAGCTGATGCGGCTCGGCTTCGACGCGCCGCAGCTGCAGGTTCCGGTGGCCGGGCCGGCGGAGAACACGTATTTCGTGGATTTCGGGCTGACCGACGTCCGCGCATTCGGCGAGTTCGACGGCAAGGACAAGTACCTCGACGTCGCGATGCGCCGCGGCGTCGCGCTCGAGAAGATCCTGCTCGAGGAGAAGCGCCGCGAGGACTGGATCCGCGGAACGACGCAGTGGCGATTCGCCCGCTGGGAGGACGAGCACAGCGTGACTCCGCAGGCGCTCGCCGCACGCCTGGCGTCTTTCGGCATCCGAGCGCCGGGCTGATCCGGTACCGGTCCGCGCGCGAGTGCACGACTTACACGCGAGTGCACGGCCTTCCGACACCGGAAAGCCGTGCACTCGACGCTACGCCGTGCACTCGACGCTGAGTCGGGAGGGACTCAGAACGCGGCGACGCCTGCTTCGGCGACGGAGTGGTCCTGTTCGCCGGAACCGCCGCTGACGCCCACCGCGCCGACGACGACGCCGTCACGCACGAGCGGGATGCCGCCGGCGAAGATCGCGACCTTGCCGCCGTTGGTGGCGTGGATGCCGTAGAACTGCTGGTTCGGCTGCGCGTTGTCTCCGAGGTCCTTGGTGGAGATGTCGAACGCCTTCGAGGTCCAGGCCTTGTTGATCGAGATGTTGACGCTTCCGATCCAGGCGCCGTCCTGGCGCACATGCGCGACGAGGTTGCCGCCCGAGTCCACGACGGCGATGTTCATGGGCTGGCCGATCTCGTCGGCCTTCTGCTCTGCGGCGGCGATGACGCGGCGTGCGTCTTCGAGGTTGACGTTGGTCATGGGTGTCTCCTTGGTTCTGCCCGGGATGCCGGGAACTGCGTGGTCGGGTGAGGTGGAAGGTCAGGCGGCGATGTAGCCGTTGGGGTTGAGGACGAACTTCGTGGCGGCGCCCGCATCGAACTCGGCGTAGCCCTGCGGGGCCTCGTCCAGCGTGATCGCCTTGGCGTTCACGGCAGCGGCGATGTGCACCTTGTCGTGCAGGATCGCCATCATCAGCTGCCGGTTGTAGCGCATCACCGGGCACTGCCCGGTGGTGAACGACAACGACTTCGCCCAGCCGGTGCCGAGACTGATCGAGAGCGATCCGACCTTCGCGGCATCATCCACTGCGCCGGGGTCGCCGGTGACGTACAGGCCGGGGATGCCGATCGCGCCACCGGCGGCGGTCACGCTCATGAGGGAGTTCAGGACCGTCGCCGGGGCCTCTTTCGCCTTCGCGCCGTGCCCTTCGCTGCGTGCCTCGAATCCCACCGCGTCGACCGCGGCATCCACTTCGGGCACGCCCAGGATCTGCTCCAGCTGGTCGGGGATGGACCCTTCGCCGACGTTCACCGTCTCGCAGCCGAAGCTGCGCGCCTGGGCGAGACGGTCCTCGTTCAGGTCGCCCACGATGACGACGGCGGCGCCGAGCAGCTGCGCGCCGGCGGCCGCGGCCAGCCCGACCGGCCCGGCACCGGCGATGTAGACGGTGGAGCCGACGCCGACGCCGGCGGTGACGGCACCGTGGAATCCGGTCGGGAAGATGTCCGAGAGCATCGCGAGGTCCAGGATCTTCTCCAGAGCCTGGTCGCGGTCGGGGAACTTCAGCAGGTTCCAGTCCGCGTAGGGGACCAGGACGTACTCGGCCTGACCGCCGACCCAGCCGCCCATGTCGACGTACCCGTACGCGCTGCCCGGGCGGTCGGGATTGACGTTCAGGCAGATGCCGGTCTTGCCCTCCTTGCAGTTGCGGCAGCGGCCGCAGGAGATGTTGAAGGGCACGGAGACGATGTCGCCGACCTTGATGAACTCCACACCCGGACCGACCTCGACGACCTCGCCGGTGATCTCGTGTCCGAGCACCAGCCCCTCGGGGGCGGTGGTGCGTCCCCGGACCATGTGCTGGTCTGATCCGCAGATGTTCGTCGCGATGGTGCGCAGAATCGCACCGTGCGGGATCTTCCTGCCGACGTTGGCCGGATTGACGCCCGGGCCGTCGTGGAGTTCGAAATCGGGGTAGTCGGTGTCGATCACTTTCACGACTCCGGGCCCCTCATAGGCGACCGCTCTGTTACCTGACATTTTCGTCCTTCCGTCGGGGCGAGTCTGCCCCGCCCCTTCTCCGATCCTGACCGATCCGTTCGGGTAGCGCGATCCCTCCTCAGGGTCGTTGTGACTACCCGAACGGGTGGCGCGATGCCTAGGGTTGGGGGATGCCGTCTGTTCAGAGCGATGCGAAACCCGGCGGTGTCGCTCAAGCGGCGGAGATCGTTCGGGGGCTGGCAGACGTCCTCACCGCGCCGTCCGCCCTCATTCCGCAGCGACTGTCCGCCTTCCTCGGCCCGCTGCTCGGTCACTCCGCTCTCGTGTTCCTCGTCGCCGACGCCGCCGGCGGACAGCGCGAGGGCGCCGGGGCGGCATCCTTCGTCGACGGGGTGTCGTTCCTCGCGTTGGACGAGCTGCGCCGCATGATCGGCCCCGGCCGCACGAGGCGGGGGGTGATCCCCACCTCTGCCGGTGACGTGGATACGTTCCAGGCGCTCTCGAACAACGGAGCGCTGCTGGTCCTCGCCGATCCGGGCGGGCAGGACACCGACGCGGCGGTGCTCCAGCTGTGGAACATCGTCGCGCTGCGCGTGCAGGAGCTGGCGGATGCTGCGTCCCCGGACTACCTGCAGCTGGCCCGCGCGACCTCCGGCGTGCGGATGGAGGCGCTGACCGAACTCGCCGACGAATACTCCACCACCCTGGAGTCCCTGCTGGCCGCCTTGCGATCCTCGAGCCTGGACGATCGCAGCGCCCGCAGAACTGCCACGCAGATCGCCGCGGAAGGCATGGTCCACCTGCGAACTGCGAGCGACCGGGTGCGCACGTTCACGGAGGAGCCCGTCACAACCGCCTTCGAGCGCCTGCGCGACGATCTGCGTCCGCTGGTGCGCTACCGCGACATCGACGTCCAGTTCGTCGAGCCGCCGGTGGACGGACGGGCACTGCCCAGCGAGATCGCCCATGGGGCGCGCGCGGTCGTGCGGGGTTCGATCCTCGCCCTGGTCGACCGGCACGACGTGAGCCGGGTGCGCGTGCAATGGGACTGCGACGGCACGAACCTGCTGATCAACGTGCGAGACGACGGGCCCGGCGACCTGTCCGGCGAGAGCGTGCAGCTGCGACTGGTCCGGCAGCGGGTGCTGGCGCTGAACGGCCGGCTCTCCTTCGAGGCGACGCCGGGCTGGGGAACGGAGATGTCGGTCGTGATGCCGTTGGACCCGCCCTCGGCGCTGGCCGCTGCGCCTCGCGCGTGGGACCTGGGTCCGCGCGAGGCCGAGGTGCTCAGCCTGCTGATCGCCGGGCAGCGCAATCGCGAGATCGCGGTCAACCTGGGCATCAGCGAGAACACCGTGAAGTTCCACGTCGCCAAGATCTTCCGCAAGCTCGGCGTCGCATCCCGCGCCGAGGCCACGGCGTTCGTCCTCGCCGGCCGGCACGGCGCGTCATCCGGACGCGCCTGAGTCCCTGGACAGGACGCCGCGTGCCGACGATTTGGCGAGGTGCGGGGGAGTACGTAGACTGGGGGAAGCCGAAGACCGCTGGTCATCGATGTGCACGCGAGTGCATGACGATCGAAGCTCTGCAGTGCAGGGGCCCGCGCAGGTGTACGAAACGAATCTCCTCCGAGTTTTCAGCTCCGTGCGCTTGCGCCGGAGCTTTTTCATTCGTCGAGTGAGATCCGATGAGCGGATGCCTCCGGCCGACGTCCCGCCATCGCGGAGCGTCTCGTACACACAAGGAGTGGCCATGGCGCAGAAGGATGCATCGGTCGCCGAGCTCACGAAGCATTTCGAGGACTCGACCGCCGTTCTGCTGACCGAGTACCGCGGTCTGACGGTTGCCCAGCTCAAGGAGCTGCGCATCAGCATTCGTCAGGATGCGGAATACGCCGTGGTGAAGAACACGCTGACCAAGATCGCCGCCAACAAGGCGGGAATCTCCACGCTGGACGAGGAGCTCAAGGGCCCCTCTGCCATCGCATTCGTGCACGGTGACCCGGTCGCCGTCGCGAAGGGACTGCGTACCTTCGCCAAGGCACACCCTCATCTGGTGATCAAGGGCGGGTACTTCGACGGTGCCGCCCTCACCGCTGATGAGGTCAACAAGCTCGCTGACCTTGAGAGCCGTGAAGTCCTGCTGGCGAAGCTCGCCGGTGCGATGAAGGCCTCGCTGTTCGGCGCCGCATATCTGTTCAACGCTCCGCTGTCGAAGGCCGTTCGCACGGTCGACGCGCTGCGTGAGAAGCAGGAGTCCGCCGCCTGATCAGGGCGCGGCACACACCCAATTCGTGACGGTTATCGAGTAGGTCGCGAAGCGGCCGTCTCGAGACACGAAACACAAGCAAGGAGAAACATCATGGCAAAGCTCACCACTGACGAGCTTCTCGACGCGTTCAAGGAGCTCACGCTCATCGAGCTCAGCGAGTTCGTCAAGAAGTTCGAGGAGACCTTCGAGGTCACCGCAGCGGCGCCGGTCGCCGTTGCCGGCCCGGCTGCCGCCGGTGCCGCTCCCGCCGAAGAGGTCGAGGAGCAGACGGCATTCGACGTCGTCCTCGAGGCTGCCGGCGAGAAGAAGATCCAGGTCATCAAGGTCGTCCGCGAGCTCACCTCGCTCGGCCTCGGCGAGGCCAAGGCCGTCGTCGACGGTGCACCCAAGGCTGTTCTCGAGGGTGTCTCGAAGGAGGCTGCCGAGAAGGGCAAGGCCGCTCTCGAAGAGGCCGGCGCGACCGTCACCCTGAAGTAGTCACTTCTTCACGAGAAGGCCCCGGATGCATGCATCCGGGGCCTTCTCGCATGCACGGCTAGATCGCGTCCATGCCGCCCCGGGCGTCAGAGACCATCACCGAGTGGTCCGCATCGACCGGCCCCGTCGATGCCCGCACGATCAGTCGCGCTGTGAGGGCGACATGCGCGGGCTCGGCCTCCGCGTCCGCCAGCTGAGCCTCCAGCAGCTCGACCGCCGCGCGCCCCTGCTCCCGCGGACGCTGCTGGAACGTGGTCAGCGCGAACATCTCCGCGTACTTGTGATCGTCGATGCCGACGACGCTGAGATCGCTGGGGACGCCGATCCCGAGTCGGCGGGCCGCGATGATGGCGCCGATCGCGACTTCGTCGCAGACCGCCACGATCCCGGTCGGCCGCGCCCGGTCGGCGAGCAGATCGACAGCCGCCCCGTACCCGCCCGGCAGTGACACCTCGGATGTGATGTGCTTCGCGCGGGCGGCGAGTCCCGCCTCGGCCATCGCGTGGCGATATCCGTCCAGTCGGCGCCGGTCCACGCTGGCCCACCGAGCGCTGCTTCCCCCGCCGATGAACGCGATGTGCTCATGGCCCAGGCTGGTGAGGTGGTGCGTGGCCCGGCGGGCCGCGTCGTTGTCGTCGATTCCGATGGCAGTGGTGCCGGCATCCGTTCCCACGACGCTCACCACCGGCCGCCCGATCTTCAGCAGCCGCTCCAGCTCGTGGTCCTCGGGCTCCAGGCCGACGGCGATGAGGCCGTCGAACCGCTTGCGTGCCAGAAAGTCCTCGAAGATGCGGCGCCTGCCCTCCGTGCCCGGGTTGGCGTCGTAGAGCGTCAGGTCCAGCCCGCGCTCCAGCAGCGCTGCCTGGATGCCTTCGAGCACCTCGGCGAAGAACCACCGGTGCAGGTACGGGATCACCACGCCCACGTTGCGGGTGCGACCGGTGACGAGGCTGGCCGCATTGCTGGAGGGGACGTAGTCCAGGGATGCCGCGACCGCAGCCACCTTGAGCCGCGTCTTCTCGGAGACGTAGCCGCCGCCGCTGAGCGCCCTGCTGGCCGTCGATTTCGAGACGCCGGCGAGGCGCGCCACATCCGAGATGCCGCTCATCGGTGCTCCTTCGCGTCAGGGCGCTGCGTTCTCATCGGCGGAGAGGGGAACCTCGGGTGGAACGCCATGAAACCGATTCCACATCGGACGACCGCGATCCGGCCGCCCGCGAAGCCGAGCCTAGCGCGCCTGCCGCACTCGGCGAGAAGACCCGTACGGCGAGGGTTACCGAGTTGTGACTACCTGTGATTGTGCGTCACTCTCGTTCTCGCCTACGGTGTCTATGGAATCGGTTCCCGACCGCACCAATCGAACGGGACTCGCGTGCGCAATCCGCACGGCACTCAACTAGGAGGCAGTAAATGACTGGAATGCGTTCACCCGCGCATCGCCGCACAGCAGTGGCATTCGGCGTGGTGGCGATCGCCGCGCTGACGTTGGCCGGCTGCGCCGAAGGCGGCGACGAGGCCGGCGACTCAGGATCGGTCGAGGGCGAAACCGTCACCATCTCGGGCGGCATCACCGGCGTCGAGGCCGAAGACCTGCAGGCATCCTTCGACGAGTTCACCGAAGAGACGGGCATCATCGTCGAGTACACCGGTGACAAGGCGTTCGAGGGCAACATCGTCACCAAGGTCAAGGGCGGCGACGCACCGGACATCGCGATCGTTCCTCAGCCGGGTCTGCTCAAGACCCTGGTCGAGACGGGCGAGGCGGTGCCCGCACCCGAAGCCGTCGAGGCCGAGGTCGACGAGAACTGGTCGCCGGACTGGAAGGCCTACGGCACGTTCGATGACGTGTTCTACGCCGCTCCGATGCTCGCGAACATCAAGGGCTACGTGTGGTACTCGCCGGCCTCGTTCGAAGAGTGGGGCGTCGAGGTGCCCACGACGTGGGATGAGCTGCTGGATCTGACCGCGACCATCCAGGAGAAGACCGGTGCCGCACCGTGGTGCGCCGGCTTCGCATCCGAGGCGGCCTCCGGCTGGCCGGGAACGGACTGGATCGAGGACCTCGTCCTGCGTCAGTCCGGACCCGAGGTCTACGACCAGTGGGTCGCCGGCGACGTGAAGTTCACCGACCCGGAGATCGCCGACGCGTTCGACGCGGTGGGCGAGATCCTGCTGAACCCGGCGTACGTCAACGCCAGCTTCGGTGACGTGGCCAGCATCAACTCGACCGCGTTCGCCAACGTGGCCGCCCCGGTCGCCAACGGCACCTGCGCACTGACCCACCAGGCGTCCTTCCTGTCGGCCAACTTCCTCGACGTGCAGAACGCCGAGGGACAGGTTCCGACCGTCGCCCCCGACGGTGACGTCTACGCGTTCGTGCTGCCCGGCTTCGAGGAGGACGCAGCCGCGATCGAGGTCGGTGGCGAGTTCGTCGTCGCCTTCTCCGACGACGCAGCCACCCAGGCGGTTCTGGAGTTCATGGCCAGCCCCGAGTTCGCCGACGCGCGCGTCGGTCTCGGTGGAGTCATCTCCGCGAACCTGAACGCCGACCCGAGCCTCGCCTCCAGCGAGTTCCTCACCGAGGCGATGCAGCTGCTGCAGGACCCGAACACGACCGTCCGTTTCGACGCGTCGGACCTGATGCCGTCCACGGTCGGCTCCGGCTCGTTCTGGAAGGGCATGGTCGACTGGGTCGATGGCAAGGACACCGCCACCGTTCTGAGCGACATCCAGGCCGGTTACGAGAACTAGTCAGGAACTGCGCTGCAGGGGGGTCGTTCGCCGAGGCGGGCGGCCCCACTGCGGCAAGAGGTGCAAGATAGGCAATACCGGCGTCCGCGACGGTCGTTCACCGCGTGACCGCCGTTCACAACAGAGTTCGCCGCCGCACTCGGAAGGTGCCCATGACCGGAACAACGCAGGTCCCTGACACGAGGAAGGCCTCGGCACCCCGCGCGGACGACGACGCCCTCGCCAAAGCAGAGGCGCTCTCGCGCAAACACCGAACGACCGTCCTCGTCGCGGCCGGCGGACTGATCGTCGTCGTCGCGCTCTTCCTGTTCATGATCACGCGACCGCCGGTGGATGCGCGGCCGGTGTCGCTGGGCTTCTCGCTGAACAGCTTCTTCCGGTGGCTGGGCGATCTGGGCCCGCTGGTGCAGATCCCGGCCGTGCTGGTCGCCTTCGGTGCCGTCGTGGGCATCATCCTCCTGCTGATCGAGTACGCGCCGCGGTCAGGACGCGGCTACTTCTGGCTCCGCCTGGTCGCCTGCTTCGCGATCCCGATCCTGGCGTTCATGCTGCTGCGTCCCTACCAGAACGCGGTCATCTATGTCCTCGGGATCGCCGTCATCCTGGGCGCCGTGCTGTTCTGGGCCGATTACCGGTCCCGCCGCGGCGCCGGCTACCTGTTCCAGCTGGTCATCTTCGCCGCCCCGGCGACCGTCCTGCTGCTGATCGGGCTGATCTACCCCGCGATCGCGACGATCGTCCAGTCCTTCTTCGACAAGACCGGCGAGAACTTCGTCGGCTTCGAGAACTACATCTGGACCTTCACCAACCCCGAGGGCTTCTGGTCGGTGATCAACACCGTCATCTGGGTGCTCGTGGTCCCCGCCGTCGCCACCGTGATCGGCCTCGCCTACGCCGTGTTCATCGACCGGGCGCGCTGGGAGAAGGTCCTGAAGATCCTGATCTTCATGACCTTCGCCATCTCGTTCGTGGGTGCCGGCATCATCTGGAAGCTCACGTACGACTACCGCCAGGGTGAGCAGGTCGGCATCCTGAACGCGATCGTGGTCGCCTTCGGCGGCGAACCGGTCTCCTGGCTGTCGGTGCAGCCGCTGATCAACACCTTCTTCCTGATGATCGTCTTCATCTGGAGTCAGACCGGCCTGGCCATGGTGATCCTCTCCGCGGCCGTCAAAGCGGTGCCGGCGGAGCAGATGGAGGCCGCCGAGCTGGACGGCGCGAACGCGTGGCAGCGATTCCGCAACGTCACGCTGCCCGGCATCCGACCCTCCATCGTGGTGGTGGTGACCACGATCGCCATCGGCTCGCTGAAGATCTACGACGTGGTCGCGGTCATGACCGGCGGCCGGTCCAACTCCTCGGTGCTCGCCTTCGAGATGGTCAACCAGCAGCAGCGCTTCCAGAGCTACGGGCACGCCGCCGCGCTGGCGGTGGTGCTGTTCATCTTCGTGATACCGCTGATCGTGTTCAACGTGATTCAGATCCGGAAGCAGAGGGAGATCCGATGACCATCTCGACTGTGGTAATCGAGCCCAACCCGGAGCCACGGACGGCCCGCCAGGTCGCCCGCGACACGCGCAAGCACGAGAAGATGGCGCAGAAGCGCCTGACCTCCAAAGGCGCCACGATCGCGGCGATCATCATCGCCTTCTTCTGGACGATCCCCACCTTCGGCCTGCTGGTGACCTCGTTCCGCCCGCCCGCGGCGACGCAGACCAGCGGCTGGTGGACGGTGTTCACCAATCCCGAGTTCACGCTCGACAACTACGCCGCGGCACTCACCGCCGGCGGCACCACCCTCACGCTGGGAGAGTCGTTCTTCAACTCGCTGGCGATCACGATCCCGGTGGTGTGCTTCTCGCTGGTGGTGGCTGCCCTGTTGGCCTACGCGTTCGCGTGGATCGACTTCAAGGGGAAGAACCTGGCCTTCATCGCCGTGTTCGCGCTGCAGATCGTCCCGCTGCAGATGGCGCTGGTTCCGCTTCTGAGCCTGTTCTCCCGCGGCTTCGAGATCAACGGCGTCACCATCTTCCCGGGCTTCGATCTGCGCGACGCCGACCACAGCTTTGCGACGGTCTGGATCGCGCACACGATCTTCGCACTGCCGCTGGCCGTGTTCCTGCTGCACAACTTCATCTCCCAGATCCCCAGTGAGGTCATCGAGGCGGCACGGGTGGACGGCGCCGGTCACGGCCAGATGTTCTTCCGCATTGTCCTGCCGCTGGCCGCGCCGGCACTGGCGTCCTTCGCGGTGCTGGAGTTCATCTGGGTGTGGAACGACCTGCTGGTGGCGACCATCTTCGCACCGTCCCGATCGTTGCCGATGACGCAATCTCTCGCGTCGCTGTCGGGCACGTGGGGCAACCAGTGGTTCCTGCAGGCCGCGGGGACGTTCCTGTCGATCCTGGTCCCGCTGATCGTGTTCTTCGCCCTGCAGCGGTTCTTCGTTCGCGGTCTGCTGGCCGGCTCGACCAAGGGGTGAGTTCTGCGGGAGGGCGGCCACGCGTCGTCCTCCCGCGCACCGCAATAGGGTGAGATCCATGGATGCCGCACCCGACCTCGCCGCAGAGCCCACGCCGGTCGATCCGGCCGTCGGGCTCTCCCAGCCCGAGGTGGACGAGCGGATCGCGGCCGGCCGCACCAACGCGTTCTCGGCGGACTCCAGCCGCAGCGTCTGGAACATCGTCCGCGCCAACGTCTTCACGCTCTTCAATGCGATCGTCGGCGGGTGCTTCCTGGTCCTGCTCGTGCTGGGTCGGTGGCAGGACGCGCTGTTCGGACTCGCCGCCTTCACCAACGCGATCATCGGCTGCGTGCAGGAGTTCCGGGCCAAGGCCAAGCTGGATCGCCTGGCGCTGCTGAACGCCCCTCGCGCGCGGGTGCGTCGCGATGGGGAGGAGCGCGAGATCGCCCCCGCGGAGGTCGTGCTGGACGACATCCTGATCCTGCGCGCCGGCGATCAGGTGCCCGCCGATGCGCTCGTCGTCTCTGGTCGGGCGCTCCAGATCGACGAGTCCATGCTGACCGGCGAATCCGAGCCGGTGGACAAGAGCCCCGGCGACGAGGCGCTGTCCGGCTCGGTCGTCGTGGCCGGCGAGGGGGCGGCCCGCACGACCCGGGTCGGCGCCGACTCCTACGCCAACAAGTTCGCCGACGAGGCGAAGCGATTCTCGATGGTCTCCTCGGAGCTGCGGACCTCGATCGACCGCGTGCTGACCTGGGTGGGCTGGGGGGTCGGCCCCATCGGACTGCTGGTGCTGAACGCGCAGATGATGGTCGCGGGCGGCTGGGTCGATGCCTGGCAGAGCGGGACCTGGGTGCAGGCGGTCGTGAACACCATCGCGTCCCTGACCGCGATGATCCCGCTCGGGCTGGTCCTGGTGACCTCGATCGCCTTCGCGGTCGGGGCGGCCAAGCTCGCCGGCCGGCAGGTGCTGGTGAACGAGCTGCCCGCGGTGGAAGGCCTCGCCCGGGTGGATGTCATCTGCCTGGACAAGACCGGCACGCTCACCGGCGGGGACATCCGCTTCGACGGGTCCCATCCTCTCGCCGATGCCGCGCCCGGATGGGAGTCCGCGCTCGCCTGGTACGGAGCCGCACCGGACGCCAACGCCACCGCCCGCTGCCTGCGCGAACCCTTCCCGGTGACCGGCGCACCCACGGAGGCCGCCGCATACATCCCGTTCTCCTCCGCCCGGAAGTGGAGCGCCGTCTCGTTCGGCTCGGGTGCGGCTGGGGGGACCTGGGTGTTCGGCGCCCCCGAGATGGTGTTCGGGGATGCCGCGTCCGACCGGGGCGGCGAGCTCGGACGCACCGTCACCGATCTCGCCTCGTCCGGTCGCCGCACGCTCGTCCTCGCGTACTCCGCCGCGCCGCTGACCGACGCCGACGTGGAGGCGGAGCGGCTTCCGGCCGCGGTGGTCCCGGCGATCGTGCTGACGTTCCGGGAGCAGGTGCGACCGGATGCAGCGCGCACTCTCGCCTACTTCACGGCGCAGGGAGTCGGCATCCGGATCATCTCGGGCGACAACCCGCGGACGGTCGCCGCCATCGCCCGCGAGGTGGGGCTGGACGTCGCGGAGGGCTATGACGCCCGCCAGCTCCCGGAGGATGACGAGCAGCTCGGGGAGATCCTGGACGGTCACACGGTCTTCGGCCGGGTGACACCGGAGCAGAAGCGGCGCATGGTGGTCGCGCTGCAGAGCCGCGGACACGTGGTGGCCATGACCGGCGACGGAGTCAACGACACATTCGCGATCAAGACCGCCGACATCGGCATCGCGATGAACTCCGGCGCGGCCGCGACGAAGGCGGTCGCGCGGCTGGTCCTGCTGGACGGCCAGTTCTCGCACCTGCCGGCCGTCGTCGCCGAAGGCAGGCAGGTCATCGCGAACATCGAACGCGTCTCGATGCTGTTCCTCACCAAGACCGCCTACGCGACCGCGCTGGCGATCCTGTTCGGCGTCCTGGTCCTGGAATTCCCGTTTCTGCCGCGCCAGCTGTCCATCACCGATGGGCTGACCATCGGCATCCCGGCGTTCTTCCTCGCGCTGATGCCGAACACGCAGCGCTACGTGCCGGGATTCCTCAAGCGTTCGCTGAGCTTCGCGATCCCCGCCGGACTGATCATCGCTGTCGCACTGACGCTGTACACGCTCGGAGCGATGTCGCTGGGCGTGGAGGAAGCGCAACTGCGCACCGGCTCGACGATCATCCTCGCGATCGTCGGGATCTGGGTGCTCACCGTGCTGTCCCGACCGCTGAACCGCTACAAGGTGCTCGTGATCGGGGCCATGTTCATCGGGCTCGTCGCGATCTTCAGCATTCCGCTGTCGACCGAGTTCTTCCAGCTCACCGATCCGGGGGAGGACTGCGCGTACCTGATCGCCCTCGTGGCGGCCTGCACGATCGGGGCGATCGAGGTGGTGCGGTTCATCCACAGGAGGTTTGTGGCGCGGTCGCTGGCGGCGTACGCGGCGCGAGGGATTCCCGAAGATGACCGGGCTCAGGCGGAGGGGATGCCCGTCTCCGGAGCCGAGGGCGTCTCGCGGAAGTAGCGAGACCCCGGCGGTGCCCAGACGGCCAGGAGGATGAACGCGTCCGCGGCGAGCTCCGCGAACGCGGACCAGTCCCACGCGTCCGAGGACACGATCGTGACGATCTGGAGGGCGGTCTGCGCGACCGTGTAGATGGTCAGGAGCAGCCGGGCCAGTCGGCGACCACGGGCGACGCCCGAGGCCACCGCGATCGTGAACAGACCGAACAGGATGACACCCGCGCCCAGGAGCGAGACGGGCAGGACGTCCGCCGGCTCCACCCGGTATCGGCTCAGCAGGACGAGGGTGCCCCCGATGGTGCTGGTGATTCCGCTGATGTAGATGATCACGACCGCGATCGTGACGACGAGCGGTCGGCGCCGGGCGGATGCGAGAGCGACGGTCACCCGTTCACTGTAGCGAGACCGGGGTGTACAAGAGCCGGCTCAGGGGGAGTGGCGTGTCAGCCGGTGCAGCCGAGGCGCCGCTGGATGCTCTGCATCGCGTCGATCTCGGCCGTCTGGCCGTTCTTCATGCTCGTCGCGACGGTCAGCACGCGCGGCACGGATCCTCGCTGGAGGATGGCTTCGGCCATCGGGATGGCGCCCTCGTGGTGCCGGATCATCAGCTCGAGAAAGAGGCAGTCCGCCTCGGTGCCGCTGGCGGTGCGCAGCTGCGCGAGCTGAGCATCGGTGGCCATGCCCATCCCGGCGCTCAGCTCGGCCTCGCTGAGGGGCTCGGATCCCGTGCCGCCATGTCCGGAATGCCCGCCGTCGGCGTCGGCCATCCAGCTCATGAGCGGCTCGCCGGCCTGCGGCAGACCCCACTGCACGAGCCAGTCGAACATCTCGCCGCGCTGGGCGGACTGCCCCGTCGCGATGTCGTATGCGAGTGTGCGCAATTCGGTGTCTTCGGTGGTGCGGAAGATCTGCATCGCCATCTCGACCGCCTGGGCGTGATGGACCTGCATATCGCGGGCGAAGCCGGCCTCGGCGGAGTCCGTGGCCGGCGTGGTGGCGGACGTGCCGAAGGCTGAGAAGCGGCCGATCGCGAAGGCCAGTCCGCCGATCGCCAGGCAGGCGAGCACGACGAGAAGCCAGCGCCGCGGCGCCCGGGCCGTCGACGCGTCGTCGGTCACGGCAACCTACTGCTTGCCGGGGGCGTCGAGCGCGCCGGAGCACGCTGCGTTGGGCTCGGGCGCGTTCTGGTTGCGCCAGTACGTTGTGAGGAACTCCGAGAAGCGGGGGTCGTCGGCCGAGTCGAGCTTGAGCTGTGCGTTCCACGCGCTCAGCACGATTGGCGAGTCCAGGCCCTCGTAGGGCGACAGCACGACGTAGCTGGAGGGGAGCTGCCTGCGCAGCGCCGTCAGCTCCTCGTCGCCGACGGCATCCGCGTCGTAGGTGATCCACACAGCACCGTGCTCGAGGGAGTGCACGGCGTTGACGTTCGGCACGGGCTGGTCGTAGATGCCGCAGTTGAGCCAGATCGCGTTGTGGTCACCGCCGGCCGGGGGCGTCTGCGCGTACTGGACGTCACCTTCGACGTGGTTCGCGGTGTTCTGGAACGTCTCGACACCCTCGATGGAACTGCCGTCTCCATCGCCCGGGCTGAGGGTCGGGGGAGGAGTGGGGGCGAACACGATGGAAGCGATGATCGCGGCGATGACGCCGATCGCGACGAGCGAACCGACGCTCCACCACACCAGCTTGCTGCGTCGGCGTTTCGCGAGCTGCCTCTGGTACTCCGCCAGCTTCTCCTGACGCTTCTGCTCACGCTGCTGCTTGACGGTCGAGGCGATCTGGGCCTGCGTGGCGGGGTTGCCGCTCGTCTGCTTGGATGCCGGGCGCGGGGGTGTCGGGGTCATGTGTGTGATCTCGGCTCAGGCGCCCGTCGGAACGAGTGGGCTGCGGTGCGGAAGGTACGGCCATCCTATTCGAGCGCATGCGCCTCGGCCTGGGAAGGCGCCGACAGGCCTCAGTGCGCCGGCTGCTGCGGGGCGCGGCGTCGGCGGCGCAGCGTGCCCGCAGGGGGCATCCGGTACGATAGATGGTCGAATCGATTCGGGACGGTTCGTTCTTGATCTGCGCGCCCCAGTCGATCCCTCCGCGGCCGCGTCCCGCCCTCCCCCCGACCACGAAGAGAACTGTGCTCGATACCGCCTCCACGCCTGCTCGCAAGCCCGCCTCCGACGCCGCCGCCACGACGGATCGCGCCCCCGACGCCTCCGCCCCGCGTCCCCCCGCCCTCACCACGGGAGCGATCCGCGCCCTGGGCAGAAACCCTGCGACCGCGCCGGTGATGCTGCACCCCGGCGACTCGATCCCCACCCGGCGCCGCGTGCTGTACATCGTGCTGCTCGGCGCGCTCACCGCGCTCGGCCCGTTCACGGTCGACCTCTACCTGCCGGCCTTCCCGGTGCTCGAAGCGGACTTCCAGACCACGGCAGCGGCGATCCAGCTGACCCTGACCGGCACCATGATCGGCTTCGCTCTCGGTCAGCTCGTCGTCGGTCCGCTCAGCGACAAGGTCGGTCGCCGGATCCCGCTCCTCGCCGTCACCGCTCTGCACGTGGTGGCCAGCGTCGCAGCCGCGTTCGCCCCGACGCTCGAGCTTCTCATGGTCGCCCGCGTCGGCATGGGCATGGGCGCGGCCGCCGGCGGAGTCGTGGCCATGGCGATCGTGCGCGACCTGTTCGGCGGCAGGCGGCTGGTGGTCATGCTCTCCCGCCTGGCCCTCGTGTCGGGGGTGGCGCCCGTGGCCGCCCCCCTCATCGGATCCGCACTGCTGGCCGTCATGCCGTGGCGGGGGATCTTCGTGGTGCTCGCCATCTACGGCGCGCTGATGCTGGTGTGCGCGATCGCGTTCGTGCCGGAAACGCTGCCGAAGGCCCGACGCAGCGACAAGGGCAGCACCACCGTGCTGCAGCGCTACAAGAGCGTGTTCAGCGACCGCGTCTTCGTCGGCGTCCTCATCATCGGCGGAATGACCTTCAGCGGCCTGTTCTCCTACCTGTCCGCGTCGTCCTTCCTGTTCCAGCAGAGTTTCGGGTTCGACGCGCAGACCTACGGCCTGCTGTTCGCAGTCAACTCCGTCGGAGTCGTCGTGGGCGTGCAGACCGCGTCGCGGCTGGCCGCTCGCTTCGGGCCGCAGTGGGTCCTGGCGTGCTCGACGGGCGTGCTGGTCCTGGCCTCGACCGCGATCATCGTGTGCGATGCGCTCGGCCTCGGCCTGTGGGGCACGTTGATCCCCCTGTTCGTGTTCATGACGGCGTGCGGGTTCACCTTCCCGTGCGTTCAGGTCCTCGCCCTCGATCGGCACGGGAAAGCTGCCGGGACGGCGGCGTCCGTCGTCGGCGCTGTGAACTTCGGTGTCGCGGGCTTCATCTCGCCCGTCGTCGGGTGGATCTCGCACGACGCCGGCATCACCGCGACGACGATGGCCTCGGTCATGGTGGGCTGCTCGATCATCGCCGCTCTGGCGCTGTGGATCGTCGTCCGGCCGCGAAGCGTTGCCCCGCTGACGCCGTGAGTCAGTCCGCCGCGCGCACCGGCTGCAGCCGGAACAGTCGCACGGTCCTGCCCGAGTCCCGCTCGTACTGGCGGTAGCCCGGCCACTGCGACTCGATGCGCGCCCATGCGGCATCGCGTTCCGCGGGCGGAATCGGTGTGGCGTGCACGGCCATGCGCGTGCCGCGTACGGTGATGGCGGCATCCGGGTGGGCGAGCAGATTCGCCGTCCAGGCGGGATGCCGTCCCCCGGCGAAGTTGGTGCCCGCCACGATCGCGCGACCGGACCCGTCCGGTGTGTACATCAGCGCGGCGTCGCGCGGCTCGCCGGATTTCGCGCCGCGGGTATGCAGCACCAGGGAGGGCACCAGAAGGCCGCTGAGCTGCACCCGCCCGCCGGACAGCGCTCCGACGACGCGTTCCAGCGGCGGCAGCGCGATCGGACCGACCCGGCGGAACCAGCGAGTGCGGGTGAGCGGCGCGATCGCCGCCCGGACGATATCAACGACACGGACCATGCCCCCATCATGGCGCGCCATCCGCGCGGGGGGGATCAGCCGCGGCGGTCGGCGGGCAGAATGGAGCGATGGATGCTGCGACAACGGCCCCGTCATCGAGGAGATCCCGGATCTGGCTGCTGGTGGCGGGAGTACTGCTGGTGGCCGCCGCATGCGGGCTGGGCGCCGTCATCCTCGCGCGCCCGATCCCGTTCGCCGTGGACACCGGGTGGAACTCGCTCCTGGTGGCGAACTCCTCCATGTTCCTAGACGGGTTCTCGCGCGTGATGAACTTCCTCGGCGGAACCTGGTTCGGCGTCCTCGTCGTCCCGATCGGCTGCGCGATCGCCCTCATCCTGCTGCGCAGACCGTGGTCGGCCGCCTTCTTCCTCACTGCGGAGGCAGCCTCGGCGGGTGCCGTGCAGGTGCTGAAGCACCTGTTCGGTCGGGCTCGGCCGGAGGACATCATCATCATCAGCGACTACGGCTCCTTCCCCTCCGGGCACGTGGCGAACGCGGCGACTCTGGCCACCGTCGCCGTCCTGCTCTTCCCGCGCCTCTGGGTGCTGCTGGTCGGGATCGCCTGGGTGCTGCTGATGGCGCTGAGCCGCACCGCCCTGCACGCGCACTGGCTCAGTGACACGCTCGGTGGCGCACTGATCGGTGTCGGTGTGGTGCTGATCGTCGGAGCCCTGTTCGCGCCGCTGATCGCGCGGGAGAGATCCGTGTCCCCGGCCCCGCTGCGTCAGTAGGCTGATCGCATGAGCGCGGCGGACTCGACCGATCCTGCTGTTGCCGCCGCGGAAGCCGAACTCGCGCGTCTGCGCGCGGAGGCGGAGGCTGCGGAGGCGCAACTGAGGGCCGCGCAGGCCAGCCGCGCTGGCCGCAGCCGAGGCCGCCGCCGCACACGCGCGGATCGCTCCGGACACTGCCGGGCCGGTGTCTGCGCCCGCGGCCGGCCCGGGCGCAGACACCGGGTCGCCCCGCTCCGCGGGGCCGCTCGATGCCGCAGAGGTACAGGCGGTCATCTCCGGCTACACCTTCACGACGCCGACCCTGGACCTGGGGGCGCTGATGAACGGCACCGCCGTCTCGGACGCGCAGATCCGCATACCGCTGGCCATGATGAACCGGCACGGGTTGGTGGCGGGCGCCACCGGCACAGGCAAGACCCGCACGATCCAGGGACTTGCCGAGCAGCTCGCGGCCAAGGGCGTCCCGGTCTTCGCCGCGGACATCAAGGGGGATCTGTCCGGCGTCGCCACGCCGGGGGAGTCCAGCGCGAAGCTGCTGGAGCGGACCCGTGCGATCGGCCAGGACTGGAAGCCCGCGGCATCCGCAACCGAGTATTTCGCGCTGGGCGGCATCGGCAAGGGCGTGCCGGTGCGCGCGACCGTCTCGGCCTTCGGGCCGCTTCTTCTGAGCAAGGTGCTGGGGCTGAACCAGACGCAGGAGTCGAGCCTGGGTCTGGTCTTCCACTACGCCGATCGCCACGGACTGGCGCTGGTGGACCTGGCGGATCTGCGCGCGGTGCTCAGCTACCTGACCGGTGACGAGGGCAAGGTGGAGCTGAAGGAGCTGGGCGGGTTGTCCGCGGCGACCGCCGGCGTCATCCTGCGCGAGCTGATCACGTTCGCGGACGGGGGTGCCGACGTGTTCTTCGGCGAGCCGGAGTTCGACGTGCGGGAATTCCTGCGCGTGGCTCCGGATGGCAGCGGGATCATCAGCCTGCTCGAGGTCCCGGGCGTCGCCGACAAGCCCGCGCTGTACTCGACGTTCCTGATGTACCTGCTGGCGGAACTCTTCGAGATCCTGCCCGAGGTCGGCGATGCGGACAAGCCGAAGCTCGTGTTCTTCTTCGACGAGGCGCACCTGCTCTTCACAGACGCGTCGAAGGATTTCACCGCCGCCATCGTGCAGACCGTCCGGCTGATCCGCTCCAAGGGCGTGGGCGTCTTCTTCGTCACGCAGACCCCCAAGGACGTCCCCTCCGACGTCCTGGCACAACTCGGCTCGCGCGTGCAGCACGCGCTGCGCGCCTTCACACCGGACGACGCGAAAGCGCTGCGCGCGACCGTGAACACCTACCCCCGCTCGGGGTACGACCTGGAGCGCGTCCTGCAGGAGCTGGCCACCGGTGAGGCGATCGTCACGGTCTTGAGCGACCGGGGTGCACCGACTCCGGTGGCGTGGACGCGCCTGCGTGCGCCGCAGGGCATGATGACACCCACACCGGATGCCGCGATCGAGGCGGCCGTGCAAGCATCCCCCCTGCTTGCCGAATATGGAACGGCCATCGACCGGGAGTCGGCGCGCGAGATCCTCACCGCCCGGATGAACGCGGCCGATGAGGCGGCCGCAGCGCAGGACGCGGAGCTGGCGAAGGCGAAGGCGGACGCGGAGTTCGCCACGCAGCAGGCGGCGATCGACAAGGCGAAGGCCGCCGCTGACAGGAGGGCTCAGGCCGAGTACGAGCGGCTGCTGCAGAAGACGTCGGGCATGACGCGGACGCGGCGGACCAGCCAGAAATCGCCGCTGGAGCAGATCCTCGGGTCCACATCGACGCAGACTATTCTCAGCGGGGTGATCCGCGGGATGTTCGGCACCGGCAGGCGCTGAGGCCGGGCATCCGGCGGGCGCTTGGACCCGTACCGATTTCAATACCTATTGGGATAGGTATTCACGTAGGATGGAACCATGGCGAAGAAGCCCCCCCACTCAGACATCGACGAGGCACAGGTCCACGTCTCCGGCCGCAAGAAGGTCGCCGTCGGCGTCCCTGCGGTGCTGCACGCCCTCAAGATCGCGAACGATCAGATGGGCATCAAGCGCAGTGTCGAGACGCTGCTGCAGGTCAACCAGAAGGACGGGTTCGACTGCCCCGGGTGCGCATGGCCCGAGGAGGAGAAGCGCCACATCGCGGAGTTCTGCGAGAACGGCGCCAAGGCCGTCGCCGAGGAGGCCACGGTCCGCCGGGTCACCCCCGAGTTCTTCGCCGAGCACTCCATCGAGGAGCTGCGCGGCCACGACGACTTCTGGCTCGGCCAGCAGGGGCGCTTGACGCACCCGATGGTGCTCGAAGAGGGCGCCAGCCACTACGTGCCGATCTCATGGGATGACGCCCTGCGCCAGGTGGCCGACGCGCTGCGCGGGCTGGATGATCCCGACGAGGCGGTGTTCTACACGTCCGGGCGGACCTCGAACGAAGCCGCCTTCCTGTACCAGCTGCTGGTGCGGGGACTGGGGACCAACAACCTGCCGGACTGCTCCAACATGTGCCACGAGTCCAGCGGCTCCGCGCTCGTGGAGACACTCGGCATCGGCAAGGGCACCGTCACGATCGACGACATCCACAACGCCGACCTCCTGATCATCGCCGGGCAGAACCCGGGCACGAACCATCCCCGCATGCTCAGCGCCCTGGAAAAGGCCAAGGGACGCGGCGCGACCATCGTCGCCGTGAACCCGCTGCCCGAGGCGGGGTTGATGCGCTTCGAGAACCCCCAGACGCCCCGGGGTGTCATGCTGGGCGGCACGAAGCTCGCCGACGAGTTCGTGCAGATCCGCCTCGGCGGCGATCAGGCCCTGTTCCAGGCGATCGGCAAGCACCTCCTCGAGGTCGAGGAACGCGAGGGCGGCGTGCTGGATCACCCGTTCATCGCTGCGCACACCACCGGGTTCGACGCATACGCCGAAGAGGTCCGAAACGTCGAGTGGCGCGATCTGGTCGCGGCGACCGGGGTCCCCGAGACCGCGTTGCGGCGCGTGGCGGAGCTCGTGCGAACCTCCAAGGCCACCATCGTCTGCTGGGCGATGGGACTGACCCAGCACAAGCACTCGGTCGCCACGCTGCGCGATGTCGTGAACGTGCTGCTGCTTCAGGGCAACATGGGCCGCCCAGGCGCCGGCGTCTGCCCGGTGCGCGGCCACTCCAACGTGCAGGGCGACCGCACGATGGGAATCTACGAGAAGCCCGCCGAGCACTTCCTGCAGTGGCTCGACGACGAGTTCGCGTTCCATGCTCCTCGCAAGCACGGCTACGACACCGTCGAGGCCATACGCGCGATGCGCGACGGCAAGGCCCGTGTCTTCGTGGCGATGGGCGGCAACTTCGTCTCGGCCACACCGGACACGAACGTCGTCGAAGCGGCGCTGGCGAACCTCGATCTGACGGTGCAGGTCTCCACCAAGCTGAACCGGTCGCACGCGGTGACCGGGCGCCGGGCGATCATCCTCCCGACGCTGGGGCGCACCGACCGTGACATCCGAGGCGGTGGCGAACAGCGGGTGACCGTCGAGGACTCGATGAGCGCGGTGCACGCGTCGCGGGGCCGTCTGGTCCCGCCGGCGAACGACATGCTCAGCGAAGTCGCCATCGTCGCGCGCCTGTGCGCGATGGTCTTCGAAAATCGGCCGAACGTTCCGGTCGCGGACTGGGCGGCGATGGAGGCGGACTACACGCGTATCCGCGACCACATCTCGCGAGTGGTGCCCGGGTTCGACGACTTCGAGTCGAAGATCGCCAAGGGCCGCACCCTGTACCTGCCGAACGCCCCGCGTGACGCGCGCCACTTCGCCACCGACAGCGGCAAAGCGGTGTTCACGGCCAATCCGCTGGAGTACCCGTTCATCCCGCACGGCCGGCTGCTGCTGCAGACGCTGCGCTCGCACGATCAGTACAACACCACCATCTACGGCAAGGATGACCGCTACCGCGGCATCCACGGTGGACGACGCGTGATCATGGTCAACGAGAAGGACATCCAGGCGCTCGGCTTCGTTGAGGACGACGTGGTGGACATCGTCTCGGAGTGGCGCGACGGGGTGGAGCGCCGCGCGGAGGAGTTCCGTATCGTGGCGTACTCGACCCCGCGGGGGAACGCTGCGGCGTACTACCCGGAGACGAACGTGCTGGTGCCCCTCGATTCGGTGGCCGATGTCAGCGGCACCCCGACGTCGAAGTCCGTGATCGTGCGGCTGGAGCGCAGGGCGTCCGCAGCCTGATCAGACTTCCGAGCGCCAGCCGCCCGCCAGCGACGTGATCTCGGCCACGGTCGCCCGCACCTGCTCCGGCGAACCGCCGGCCCGACCGGCGACGAGACCTGCGACGAACGCGCTCAGCGGGGCGGCGGGGCGGGCGACACCGACCGCGACATCGCGCGCCAGATCCAGGATCAGCGGGATCGGCACGTCGTCCGCGGCCAGGCCGAACAGCTCGCGCAGGGCGTCCGCCCACTGGTCCAGTGCTTCCGGTGGCAGGTGCTCACTCACGGGTTCCTCCTTCGTGCCTCGTGCAGATCATCCCAGGTGTCGATGTCGGCGGTGATGTCATCGGATGCCGAGACCTCGGTGACCTGCAGGCCCTCCAGCAGGGCGCGCACCGAAGCTCCGTGGCCGTGGCCGTGCAGCGTTGCGCCCGCGGCCCGCAGTGCGTCGGTCCGGTAGACGCCCGCGAGGAGCTGGCGGCGGCCGGACTCATCGATCAGGCACGCGCCGTCGGCGTCGAACTGCGCGGCGCGCAGAAGGGCTACGGCCGCGCCGACGCGGGGCAGGTCACAGGCCAGGATCAGCGTGTGCGGGGCGGAGATCAGCGGCAGCGCGGCGAGGATCGCCGCGACCGGTCCGCCGAAGGGTGGATCCTCACGAACCCAGGTGACGGGCGCGATCGGAGCCTGGGTGCTCACGACGGGTGCGCCGACCGCGATGATCGGGTCGCACCCGGCAGCGTGCGCCGCGGTCACCGCAGCGTCAAGGAGGGTGCGGCCACCGACTTCGAGCAGCGGCTTGTGCACGCCGCCCATCCGCGAACCGCGCCCGCCCGCGAGGAGGATGCCGGCAAATTCGTTCACGAGACGAGCATGACATCGACAAGGTCGCCATGCGAGACCGTGTCCACGTCCGCCGGGATCACCGCATACGCTTCGGCGCCGGCCAGCCCGCCGGCCAGGTGCGAGCCTCCGGCCGTCGCCGGGGCGACGCCCCCGTCCACCAGCACGACCGGGAGGTACTGCCGGCGTCCCTGTGGCACTCGCCAGCCCTGGGCTGCAGGCAGGCGCAGCATCCGGCGGTGAAGATCCGCACGTCCCTGCATCGCCAGCAGGGCCGGGCGCACGAACGCCTCGAACGACACCGCGGCGCTGACCGGGTTGCCGGGCAGCCCGAACAGAAGCGGCGGGCCTGCGGCGAACCCCTGCGGCTTGCCCGGCTGCATCGCGACCTTCTGGAACGTCATCTCCGCGATGGTGTTCTTGACGACCTCGAACGCGCCGGCGCTCACTCCGCCGGAGGTGATCACCGCATCGGCCCCTCGAGCGGTGGCCTCCGCGAGCGCCGCACGCAGGTCATCGTCCACGTCCCCGACGGTCCCGCGCAGCACCACCTCGGCCGCGGTCTCGGTCGCCAGGGCGCTGAGCAGGAGCGCGTTGGATTCCGGGATCTGCCCGTGCGACAGGGCGGAGCCCGGTGGGACCAGTTCGCTGCCCGTGGAGATCACCGCGACACGCGGTCGGCGGGACACGTCGACCCGGTCGCAGTTGCCCGCGGCGATCGCCGCCACCTGCAGCGGCCCGAGACGGACCCCCGCCGGGACGAGCACCGTTCCGGCGGCGCAGTCCTCCCCGCGCCGGCGGATGTGCGCTCCGGCAGCGCGCGGGGGCCGCAGCACGCGCACCACGTCGAGTGAATCCTCGAGGCCGCCGGCGGTGTCTTCGAAGGGCACGATGGCATCGGCGCTGACCGGCACCGGCGCACCGGTCATGATCCGCGCCGCCTCCCCGACGCCCAGGACCGGCGTCAGAGCTGTGCCGGCGGGCAGGTCGGCGATCACGCGCAGAACCGCCGGCGTGGCCGGGCTCGCGTGCGAGACGTCGACGAAGCGGACGGCGAATCCGTCCATGGCCGAGTTGTCGAACACCGGCAGATCCACGGCGGCATGCACGGGCGCGCGCAGCGTGCGACCGTGCGCGTCGGCCAGCGCGACCGTGCTCGACTCGACGGTCGTCACGGCGGACAGAATCCGCGTGAGATACGCGTCGACCGAGATCACGGCTGCGGGCAGGTGATGGTGCGGGGGAGGGCCATCAGTCCAGGCTATCCGCCGGTCGCCCCAACCCGCCCACCTCCGATTCGGGCCCGGCCCGCACGTGCGCGCGTAGGCTGGCGGCATGGGTCGAATCACCGTGCGCCGCCCCGTCACCAAGCTCACGCTGGGGGCCGAAGCCATCCGTCGTTCCGACACGCTCGCGGTCGAGGAACCGCTCGAGATCCGCGTCGGGGGCATGTCGCTGGCCGTGACGATGCGGACACCCGGGAACGATGTCGAACTGGCCGCAGGGTTCCTCGTCTCCGAAGGGGTCATCTCCCGCGGCGACCAGTTCCGTTCCGCGATCCACTGCGGCGGTCCCGGCACCGGAGGACCGATCACCGGCATCTCCATCGGCGCTCCCGCCGACGGGAACACCTACAACGTGCTGGATGTGACCCTCGCTCCTGGGGTGAAGCCGCCGGATCCCGAACTGGCTCGGGCGTTCTATACGACCAGCTCCTGCGGGCTGTGCGGCAAAGCATCCATCGACGCCGTCGAGACCACGTCCGTCTACGACGTCGCGGGCGACGGTGTGACCGTGCAGGCGGCCGTGCTGGCCGGCTTCCCCGATGCGCTGCGCGCTCGGCAGGCGGTTTTCGACAAGACCGGCGGTCTGCACGCGGCGGCCCTGTTCGATGCCGTGACGGGCGAGCTGCTGGTGCTGCGCGAGGACGTCGGGCGGCACAACGCGGTCGACAAGGTCATCGGGTGGGCCGTCCTGCAGGACCGTCTGCCGCTGCGCGGCGTCGTCCTCCAGGTCTCCGGGCGGACGAGTTTCGAGCTCGTCCAGAAGGCCGTGATGGCCGGCATCCCCGTTCTGGCGGCCGTCTCGGCGCCGTCGTCCTTGGCCGTGGAGCTGGCCGCCTCGGCCGGTCTCACCCTGATCGGGTTCCTGCGCGGCCCGTCGATGAACATCTACACGCGCGACGATCGCATCCTCGAAGGCAGCCCCGAGGCGGTCTCGGCCGGTGTGGCACAGACGGCGGTCGAATCGGTGCGGGCCTAGGCGCGATGCCGCAGATCCGTCGGTTCCGCTCCGGTGATGAACCCGCGCTCGCAGACATCTGCCTGCGCACCGCGGATGCCGGAGGCGATGCCACGGGATTGTTCCAGGACGATTCGATCTGGGCTGAGATCTTCGTGCTGCCCTATGTGCACCGGCATCCCGAATTGGCGTTCGTCGTCGAGGCCGAGGACGAACGCGTCGTCGGGTACATCGTCGGCGCTGCGGATTCCGACGAGTTCGAGGGCTGGTTCCACGACGAGTGGTGGCCGGCGCGCGCGGCCCGGTGGCCGAAGCCGGAGGTGGAGCGAACGCGACAGGACGGGACGCTGATCTACGCGTACTCGCGTCGCCGGGGAGCGGAATCGTACGGCGACGAGTTCCCTGCCCACCTGCACATCGATCTGCTGCCGGAAGCGCAGGGACAGGGCTGGGGGCGGCGGCTGATCGATACGTTCGCGTCCGCGCTGCGCGAGCGGGGCGTGACCGGTGTGCATCTGGCCGCGTCGACGGACAACGCCGGTGCGATCGCGTTCTACCCTCGCGTGGGGTTCACCGCGATCCCTTCTCATCCCGGCGTGCAGGCCTTCGGGATGCGACTTTCCGCCGACGGCCCCGGCCAGCGGCCCCGGGCGTAGCCTTCGGAGCATGGACGATCTGACCGCGCCGACCGGTCGTGAAGAAGCACTGCGGGCGGTGCCGCGTCCCGACGGGACCCCGCCACGCGCAGTGGTCCTGGGCGCGACCGGCTATCTCGGCGGGCGTCTCGTACCGCGGCTGCTCAACGGCGGCTATCGGGTCCGCGTGCTCGCCCGCGACGCGCAGCGCGTGGCGGCGTTCGACTGGGGGAACCGCGTCGAGGTCATCGAGGGCGACGCCACCGATGCCGTCGCCGTGGGCACAGCGGTCCGCGACGTGGACATCCTCTACTACCTCGTTCATTCGATGGGAGCGGGCAAGGGGTTCGAGCGCGCCGACCGGGCGGCGGCGACCACCGTCGCCGCCGCGGCGACCGCGGCAGCCGTGCGACGGATCGTCTACCTCGGCGGTCTGCACCCAGAGGGCGCGCCCGTCAACGACCCCGGTGGCCGGCCCGCATCCTCGGGCGATGACGCGCTGTCACCCCATCTCCGATCGCGTGTGGAGGTGGGGCGGATCCTTCTGGGCAGCGGCGTGCCGACGCTCGTTCTGCAGGCCGGTGTCGTCATCGGGTCGGGGTCCGCGTCCTTCGAGATGGTGCGCCACCTGACCGAGGTGCTTCCGTACATGCCCGCGCCGAAGTGGGTGCGCAACCGCATCCAGCCGATCGCGGTGCGCGATGTGCTGCACTACCTGCTCGGCGCGGCCCGGGTCGATCCCGAGGTCAATCAGGCGGTCGACATCGGTGGTCCCGACGTGCTGCGCTACGGCCAGATGATGAACGGCTACGCGGTCGAGGCCGGCCTGCGGCAGCGGGCGATCGCAGCCCTGCCCGTGCTGACGCCGCGACTCGCCTCGCACTGGGTCAACCTGGTCACCCCGATCCCGCGACGCGTGGCCATGCCGCTAGTGGAGTCGCTGCAGAACGAATGCATCGTGAAGGACTCCGCGATCGACGCCCTGATCCCGCCGCCGGAGGGCGGTCGCACGCCGTATCGCACGGCCGTCCGCCTGGCGCTGCGCCGGGTCGAGGTCGACGAGATCGAGACGAGCTGGCAGGATGCCGATGTCCTCGGCGTTCCCAGCGACCCGCTGCCGAACGACCCGGAGTGGGCGGGTCAGGTGGTCTTCACCGACGTGCGAACAGCGCGCACCAGCGCGTCGCAGGAGTCGTTGTGGCGGGTGATCCAGGGGATCGGCGGCGAGCGGGGGTGGTACTCCAACCCGGTGCTGTGGGCGATCCGCGGCTGGATGGACAAGCTGGTCGGCGGGGTGGGTCTGAGGCGGGGACGCCGGCACAGAGACCGCCTTCTGGTCGGGGATGCCGTGGACTTCTGGCGCGTGGAGGCGATCGAGCCGGGCTCTCTGCTGCGGCTGCGCGCCGAAATGCTGGTGCCGGGAAAGGCATGGCTCGAGTTGCGCGCATGCCCGGATGCGGACGGTGCCCGCTACGACCAGCGCGCGGTGTTCTTCCCGCTCGGCCTCGCCGGACGGCTGTACTGGTTGGCCGTGCTGCCCTTCCACGGGTTCATCTTCGCCGGCATGGCCCGCAGCATCACCGCCGCTGCCGAGGTCGCCGACGCGCGCTCGCCTTCCGACCGACCTGCACGCGCGCGGCCGGTTCGGACGCTCTGACCCATCTGAAAGCGCGCTCGCACCGAAGAACCGGTGAGTGGGACGCATCCCGCGGACAGGGGGCCCACCATGGCGCAGAGCAGTGTTCGAACACGGGTCGGCGTGTTCGCGTGGGCGGCGCTGGCGGGGGCGGTCAGTGCGGGCGCGTTCCTCGCCGCCGCCGAACTGGTCGCACTCCTGGCAGCCCCCGAGAGCAGCCCGATTCTGGCCGTCGGATCGTTCGTGATCGACATCGTGCCGCAGCCGCTGAAGGAACTGGCCATCGCGACCTTCGGCGCCTACGACAAGATCGCGCTGCTGGTGGGGCTGGCACTGGCCGTGCTGGTCGGGTCGGTGGTCGCCGGCGTGCTGCAGTTCGCCGTTCCGCCGGCGGGGGTGGCGGTGCTGGCGGTCGCCGGCGGTCTATCGGTCGCGGCCACCATCACGCGTGCCGGCGCGACGGCGCTCGCAGCGCTGCCGCCGATCGCGGGAACGGTGGCGGGGTGCCTGGTCCTGTGGCTGCTGATCCGGCTGCTGCGCCCGGCGACTCCCGCGGTCGTGGCATCCGATCGAGGGGAAGACGCCCGCGACAGCGTGCAGGCCGTGCCTGCCGAGCACCCCACCGTGCACGAGAAGGGCGCCGCTGCGCGAGTCGATCGGCGCATGTTCTTCCGCGTCAGCGCGGTCGTGGCATCCTCGGCCGTCCTCGTCGGCGTCGGCGCTCGGGCCCTGATCAACGCCGGCTCGTCGTCGATCGCGGCGGTGCGCACGGCGCTTCGGCTGCCCGCGCCGCGCACCACTGTCACCGTGCCTGCCGGAGCCGAATTCGACATCCCCGGGCTGTCTCCTCTGTTCACACCCAATCGGGACTTCTACCGCGTCGACACGGCACTGACCGTACCGTCGGTGGATCCAGCCGAGTGGCGGCTCGTGATCGACGGAATGGTGCAGCAGCGGGTCGAGCTGACCTTTTCAGACCTGCTTGAGCTGGGCCTGGACGAGTACCCGATCACGTTGACGTGCGTGTCCAACGAGGTCGGCGGCGACCTGGTCGGAAACGCGATCTGGCTCGGTGTGCCGGTGCGGGACGTGCTCCGGATGGCGCGGCCGAGCAGCGGCGCGGACATGGTGCTCTCGCGCAGCATCGACGGATTCACCGCGAGCACGCCGCTGGAATCGCTCACGGATGACGGGCTGGACGCGATCCTGGCCGTGGGAATGAACGGCGAGCCGCTGCCGCTCGAACACGGCTTTCCCGTGCGCATGGTCGTACCCGGTCTGTACGGCTATGTCTCGGCGACCAAATGGCTGAGCGCACTGACGGTGACCCGGTTCGACGCGGACGAGGCGTACTGGACCCCCCGCGGGTACAGCGCCCAAGCGCCCATCAAGTTCTCCGCACGCATCGACACGCCCCGCAGCGGGACGCGCGTTCCGGTGGGACGCGCCGCGATCGCCGGTGTGGCGTGGGCGCAGACAGTCGGCATCGAGCGCGTCGAGGTCAGTATCGACGATGGAACCTGGCAGCCGGCGGCGGTGTCCGCGCCGATCAGCGATGACACCTGGGTGCAGTGGTACCTCGACTGGGACGCCACGCCCGGCGCGCATTTCGTCGCCGTGCGCGCGGTGAACAGACACGGCGAGGTGCAGAACGAGCAGCGGGCGCCGATCGCGCCGGACGGCTCCAGCGGTTGGCAGCGGACGCTGATCCAGGTGGGCTGAGAGGGCCTCCGGCTCGCCGGGCCAGCACGGAGTCGGTGCGCTGTCAACGGCCCCGAGCGGTCGGTGAACCCATGGGAATATCGGCTCGATGACCGATCTCCGACTGTCCGGCCCGGCCCTTGCCGGCGCGCTGCTCGATGACCGCTATCGCCTGAAAGAGCTCATCGGCGAGGGCGGCATGGGGTCCGTGTGGCGCGCCGTCGATGAGGCGCTGGAGCGCACGGTCGCGGTGAAGATCTTCTCGATGGGCTCGACCGAGGAAGCGCTGGCGGTGCGGCGGGAGTCGGAGAAACGGCTGCTGGCATCGCTCAACCACCCCTCGCTGGTGACCCTCTTCGACGCCCGCCTTTCGCCGTCCGGTCGGTCCTACCTCGTGATGGAGTACATCGACGGCGGGACGCTCGCCGACCGCATCGCTCGCGGCCCGGTGTCCGCGTGGGATGCGGCAGCGCTGGCGGCGGACCTGGGTGAAGCGCTGCACGTCGTGCACGAGGCGGGAATCGTGCACCGGGACGTGAAACCGGCGAACGTGCTCCTGCGGCCACCGCTCACGCCGCAGCACAGCTTCCGCGCCGTGCTGGCCGACTTCGGGATCGCATACCTGATCGACACCGCGCGGATCACCACTCCGGGCACCGCGTTGGGCACCGCCGCGTACATCTCGCCCGAGCAGGTGCGCGGGCAGACGCCGACGCCGGCATCCGACGTGTACAGCCTCGGTCTGGTCCTGATCGAGGCGCTCAGCGGTGAGCGGGCGTTCCCGCAGCGCGATGCGGCCGAGGCCATCGCTGCCCGGTTGACGATGCAGCCGACCATCCGCGGTGACTGGGGGTACGGCTGGCGTGCACTGCTGACCGCGATGACAGCGCTGGACCCCACGGCACGGCCGACCGCGCTCGAGGTCGCCACGCGCGGGCGTGCGCTGGATGCCGCAACCGGCGAACCGGACATCACCGCGCTGGATGCCGGAACCGGCGAACCGGACATCACGGCTCTGGTGGCAGCGTCCCCGGCCGAGCCGGCCGCTGTCGGTCTGCTACGCACCCGCGTGCTCGTCCCGCAGCCGTCGGCGTCCCCGCCGCTGGGTCAGACCGCACCGACAACGGCCCTCCCCGGCTCGCACTCGGCGCGCGAACGCATCGGCTCCGACGACCAGTCCGGAGCGCCCTCGCCTGTGCGCCGACGTCTCCCGCTGCTCATCAGCGTGTCGACGATCCTCGTGGCCGCGGTCGTCCTGGCCCTCTTCCTGTGGAGCGGCGTCCTCGACGCGCCTGCGCCTGCTCCCGATCTGCCTCGGCTGGAAGAGCCCCTCGGCACCCATCTGCGGGACCTGATGAACGAGGTGTCGCAGTGATGAGGCGCCTGGTCTCGTTCGCGGTCGGAGCGGTCCTGGGGACGGCTGTCCTCGCCGGCTGCGCGGCAGCGGACTCGGACATCTCCACCGCCGCGGCTGCGGAGATGCAGACCACGGTCCTCGCCATCGCAGAATCCGCCGCGGCCGGAGATGCACCGGGCGCGCTCGTGCAGCTCGACCGGCTCCAGCAGCAGCTGGACGGCGCAGTGACCGACGGGTCGGTGGATGCGGCACGGGCGAGGGTGATTCAGACCAGGATCGACGTGGTGCGCGCCGATCTGCAACCGGACCCGGTCGTCGAGCCGGGACCTGCCCCCTCCATCGACACCGGCGGCACCGAGAACGGCCCGGTGGGCGACACCGGCAACGGCAACAGTGGCGACAACGGCAACGGGAACGGGAACAACGGGAACGGGAACAACGGGAACGGCAACGGGAACAACGGGAACGGGAACAACGGGAACGGCAACGGGAACAACGGGAACGGCAACTCCGGCAACGGCAAGGGGAACAACGGGAACGGCAAGGGGAATGGCAATGGCTGAACGCCCGTGCGGAAAACGGGCCGCCTATACTCGCGGGAATGAGCATCTGGGCGTTCGCGGCGACGGTTGAGGAGATCAATGCGATGGCGGGCGGGTCGCTGATCGCCACCCTCGGAATCGAGGTCACCGAGGTGACCGACTCGAGCCTGAAAGCGCGGATGCCGGTGGACTCCCGCACGACGCAGCCGGCGGGTGTGCTGCACGGCGGGGCCTCGGTGGCGCTGGCCGAGACGCTCGCTTCCTGGGCCGGCTATCTCGCCGTAGACCGGACACGGTTCCACGTCGTCGGGCAGGAGATCAACGCCAACCACATCCGTCCGGTGGCCGCCGGTGCTTGGGTGTTTGCCGAGGTCACTCCGGCCGCGATCGGTCGTCGTTCGCACGTGTGGGAGGTGCGCATCACGAACGAGGACGGCAAGCTCGTCTGCATCTCTCGGTGTACCCTCGCGGTGATCGAGATGGAAAGCGGTTACGCGCCCGAGGCTCGGCGGGGCGGCGTCGCTTCCGTCGCGGGCTGAGTCTGCCGCCCCCGGAATCGATCACGATCGGAGAAGCGCGGGGCGGCGCCCGTGCCTAATCTGGCAGAGAGGGGTGCCGTGACACGGCACCGCACGATACCGGCGAAGGAGCATCCCGTGACCGAGGCTGAGACATCCGCAGGGCTGAGCAAGGCGGAGCGCGAGGCAGTGAAGGACCGCGCGAAGGAACTGCGCGACCAGGCCAAGGCCGGCAAGAACCGCGCCGCCGGCGAGAAGGCCGTTCAGGCCGTCATCGAGGAGATGCCGGCCGGAGATGCCGAGATCGCCCGGCGCGTGCACGAGATCGTCGCAGACGCAGCGCCGGAGCTCATGCCCAAGACGTGGTACGGCCAGCCGGCATATGCGAACAAGGACGGAAAGGTGATCGCGTTCTTCCAGGGCGCAGCCAAGTTCGGCACCCGCTATGCCACGCTCGGATTCAACGAGGACGCGAACCTGGACGACGGTGAGATGTGGGCCACGGCGTTCGCGGTCACGAAGCTGACCCCCGCGGTCGAGCAGCGGATCCGGGACCTGGTCCTGCGCTCGATCCGCTGAGCCGCTGCTGCCGGAACCCCACGTGCCACCCGGCGTCGTATCGTCCTAGCGGGCGGGGGAGACGGCGCCGCCCTCGACCGCAACGATGCGATGGTCCTCATCGTGGGTCAGCTCGGTGCGGAGGAAGTGCTCGTCGGTCGGCAGGCGCAGGTCGAAGCGCGAGTATGCCGCGAGCTTGAGCTCCGCAGCGCCGATGATCACATCCAGGACGTGACCGCCGATGCTGCGATCGTCGGCGATGAAGTGGACATGCAGGCCCGCGACGGTGACGCCCTGGTAGATGGCCGGAGCCCAGAAGCCCACCAGCGTGCCGCGCGCATCGGCGATGACGGTCTCGATCTGGCCTTTCGTGACCTCGGCGAGGGGGCGGAAGGGGTGCTCCTGACGCTGCGTGACCCGAACCCGGACGGCGGTGAAGACACCGTCGACGCGGACCGCGTGGAAGAGGTTTCTGCTGACGAGCTGGCCCTCGACCTGGGCCGTGAATGCAGAAAGGTCCGCGCCCGTGATGGGCTGCGCCGAGACGGTGTGGAACCGGCAGACATCCACGAACGGGAGGATCTGCTCATCGGTCATGCGATCCGGCCGCTCGTCGATGGTGCACTCGAACACGTCGCCATCCAGGATGATGACCTCGCCGCCGAGGCTCTCACAACAGCCGATGCCGAAGTCGCCGAGTGCTCGCACCTCTCCGACCGGGATGCCGGAGTCGTATGCACCCGCCAGCAATGCGTCGAGGACGGCGAACTGGGTTACCGCGGCATCCGCGAGGCGCTGTTCAGTGGTCACGATGCGAGGCTATCGCGCGATGGTCCGCGCGACGGATCCGCCCCTACCCGTCAGGGTCTGCCTGCGTACCAGATCGGCGTTGCCCACGGCCCGCACGGACTGCTCGGCGACACCGGATGAGACGACCGCTCCGGTCTCGTCGATGCCGTACTGGCCGCCCACGTAGATCGTCGTGGCGCCGGGCGGGACGACGGCCGCATGACGGAACGCAGGGCTGGCCATGAGCCCCGGCGGCTGGTCAGCGAGATGTTCATGCCACCGATGGTGGCACCGGTCACCGACAGTCGCGTGCCGCGGTCAGCGCGTCGCCGGCAGTCTAATGCCGCGCTAAACGGCGCCGCGCTCGCGTTCGCCCCTGAGCGCGGGGTGTTCGCGGCCCGCGGCAGTGAGATCAGTCGGGCGGCGGACGGCGCAGCCGCTTGAGGTCGGTGCGCCGCTTCTTCGCGGACAGGCGCCGCTCCTTCGCGCCCCGGCTGGGTCTCGTCGGTCGTCGTGCCGGCGCGGGCGGTCGGAGGGCGTCGGACACGACCTCGGTCAGGCGAGCGCGCGCGGCATCCCGGTTGCGCAGTTGCGCGCGATGCTCGGATGCTGTGATCGTCAGCACGCCGTTGACCAGACGGCCGCTCAGGTTCTCGAGGAGCCGCTGTCGTTGGACCGGCGAGAGCGCTGCCGAGGACGCCGCATCCCATACCAGCTCCGCACGGGAGTCGGCCGTGTTCACGCCCTGCCCGCCCGGTCCCGACGAGCGGGAGAATCGCCAGGACAGCTCGGACTCCGGGATCGTCAATCCGGAGCCGATCCGAAGTCCGGGCCGATGGGCAGCAGGCATGGACCCATCATCCTCTTGCCGGCGGGTCCCCCCACGCCGTCGTCTTCGAGACGACTCCGATCGCGTTCGCGCTGCGCGAGGTCCTCCCCGGCACCGGCCGAGGCCGGCGACAGGAGCGGACTACGAACTGGTGCCCTCGGCCGACGGACGCCTCCGCTGCTGCCAGCCTGGCCAGCCGGTCGCGTCGATCACGCAGAACCGGTTGCCCTCCGGGTCCTGCATGATCACGTAGTCCGCGTCCGGCGGCCGCTTGTCCCACGGGACCGGTGTCGCTCCCAGGCCGAGCAGTCGAGCGACTTCGGCGGCCTGGTCCTGCGCGTACAGATCCAAGTGGATGCGCGGCGGCAGAATCCGCTCTGACGGGTGCGCGTCCAGCGACACGTTCGGTCCGCTCCCGTCGGTCGGCTCGAGCAGAGCGAAGTCCTCGTCGATCGGCTCGCGCACCGAGTAGTTCAGCGCGGCCGACCAGAAACGGATCTGCTCGGCAAGGTCGTCCACCCGGATGACGACGGACCCGACGATCAGCATCGCCTCGCCGCCGTGGCCGGAACGCCCGCGGTGACCACCGTCTTCAGTCGATTCCCACCGCGCGGGACAGCGCGGCGATCTCGTCGTCGCTCAGCTCCAGGTGCGCGGCAGCCGTTGAATCCACGATCGATGCAGGGCGGCGGGCACCGGGGATGGGAATGACGTGCGGATCCAGCGCCAACTCCCAGGCGAGGACGACCTGCTGCGGGCTGACCCCGTGTTCCTGGCCGATCTGACGGAAGAGGGTGAACCGGTCTCCGACGCCTCGAGCGCCGCCACCGGTGCCGCCGAGCGGACTCCAGGGAAGGAAGGCGATGCCGTGTCGCCCGCAGTAGTGCAACTCGTCGATGCTCCCGGGATGCCGGGGAGAGAACTCGTTCTGCACGCTTGCGAGATTGCCCTCGCCGAGCACCTGTTGCGCGATCTCGATCTCTTCGATGCTCGCATTGGAGATGCCGACGGCGCGGATGAGCCCCTCCTGTTGCAGGCCGGCCAGCGTGCTCATCACGTCGCCGTAGACCAGCGTGCGGTCGGGCCGGTGGTACTGGTAGAGGTCGATCACGTCGACGCCGAGGTTCTCGAGCGACGTCTCGACGGCTCGACGCAGATACTCGGCGGAACCGTCACGCCCCCACACCTCGCCCGCGTTGCGGGTGATGCCGCCCTTGGTTGCGACGAGTATGCCCGAGCTGTCGCCGCTCCAGCTGCGCACCGCCTCGGCGACGATGCGCTCGTTGTGGCCCATCTGGTCCCAGGACGGCGCGTAGCAGTCCGCGGTGTCGATGAGGGTCACGCCGGCGTCGAGGGCAGCGTGCACAGTCGCGACGGCATCCTCGTGCGAGGGGATCTGATTGTCGTTGTTCATCGACAGGGGCATGGCGCCCAGCCCGATCGCGGATACCTGCCGGCCCGCCAGCGTGCGCTGCTGCATGTGTCGCTCCTTGTGTTCGGTTCTCCGCAACGGCCGAGCATGCGCTCGTGGGCCGTCCGCCCGACAGTTTAGGTCGCGGTGGTTGCGCTTTCGACTCGGCCAGCGGCCGGCTTCGGCGGCGGTCGGGCCGTGCCGTCGATCCTCAGCTTGGTGCGGCGGCGCGGGCGATCAGAAGTGAGGCCGGGATGTGACCGGCCGCGAGGACGAGTGCTGACCCGATCACCCACAAGTTCCCGAGCCATGCCCCGGTGGCGGCGAAGATCACCACCGGCAGTATCGCCATGGGGACCGGCACTTTCCACGCTGCTGCGTACAGGAGTGCGCTGGTACGCCCGGCTGCGAGATATCGCGCCCAGAGGGCGTAATACCCGACGAGGCCGATCCCCACCACGACCGCCGCCCACTGCCACCGCTGCGGTCCCGGTTCGGTGATCACCGGGATGACCAGACAGAGCGCCTGCCCAGCGCGTTCCAGCCAGCTGAGGATCCCCGGCAACCGCACCGGCGGGAAACCTCCGCGTGGCGGCAGCCACAGCAGGAGCGCATTGGGCGCCAGGACGGCGAGTGCGACGATCAGGCCCAGCGGCGAGAACCCCATCTGCGGCACTCGCCTTCTCCGGTGATGACGCTGGAGGTCACGTTCAGCGCGCGGCGCCTGGTTCGAGGCGTCCCAGCTCCGAGCCGGTCGAATCCAGCAGAACGAGGGTGTGCCCATCGAATCCTGCCAGCCGCGCGGATGCGACCCAGGCCGGCACGGGGACGCCGTCGCAGCCGATGAGGGTGCTGACGCCTGCGGTGGCGAGGAAAGCGCCGTCCACCCCGAGCACCCAGCGCCCGGTGCCGCCGTTGCATCCGTCCGAACCGGCCCAGGACCCGTCCGGCGCGAACTGGGCGTGCGCATCACTGGCCGTTCCGGATGCCGGCACCCATCCGCCGACCAGGCTCGACGTGTCCGCCGCGATCAGCGGGTCAGGCAGAGCGGGAGGTTCGGTGAAATACGCCCGCGTCCGCTCCGTCACCACCGGCGCGCGGGCGTACTGCTCCGCGATCGTCGGAAGGGTACCGGGAGCACCATCCTCACGCAGGCTCGCAACGGGCACGCCGTCCCGGTCTCGGAACTCCCAGCCCTCATCTGTCCGCTGGTACGTCGTCGCTGCGGCAAGCCACGCCACATCGGGCGGCACTCCGTCCGTGGCGCACTCGCCGGCAGCGCCCCATGTCGACGCGGTGATGATGCCGCCGCCTGCCTGCCAGGACCCGAGGAGCGGTCCGCACTCGCGCCACAGATGCAGCTCACCGGCGTCGAGCCGGAGCCAGGTGTCGGGACTCTCGGCTTCGGCGCCCGACACCCGCCACAGCCCGACGAGATCGACCGCGTCACCGTGGGCAGGCGGGGGGAGCGCGGCGTCCGCGCGCGGCACGGCGGACGCGCATCCTGCGAGCGTCACCACCACCGCCACCGCAGCGATCACCACAGCCCCACGGCGGCGGACACCGCGGCTGCGCGGTATGGATCGGGAAACCATGGCTCGAGCATACGACGGCGCTCCGCTCGCCCACCGGTGCAGTCCGAACGGGGCTCACCGGCACGCCGAGCGAGCACTGAGGTAGGTCGGACGGATGCGGGCGGCAGCAGATCACCCTGACCGCTCGCGGTGACCTTCCAGTACCGTGGAGTGCACGCAGGTCCTCGCTCGTCAGCGGGAGGCGCCCGCAGCCTGCAAAGGAGTCGCCAATGACCGAATCCGCGCGCCGTCCAGGCTGGATCTCCGCGGCAGAGTTCCATCGGGCGGGGACTGTTCGGCACTGGCGTGTCACGAGCACCGGCCCGCAGGCCGTGTTCACTGCGACCTCCCTCTCCCACTCCGCCAGCCTGATGGGCCCTGTCGTCGCCGCCGCGGAGCGATTCGGCGTGCTGCCCGACGTGGACGTGCGTCCCGAGGGGGTCGTCGTGCGCATCCCATACCGCGGCGCGGACGGCATCCCCGCCGCTGCCACGGAGTTCGCGGCGGCCGTCTCCCGGGCTGCCGACGAATTGGGGCTGCCCGCCGACCCTTCGATGGCCCAGTCGATCGGCATCTACGTCGCCCAGCATTCCGGCGCCGACGTACGGCCGTTCTTCATGGCGGCGCTGGGCTACGAGCAGCTGGGCGAGACGGACGCTGTCGACCCCCTCCGGTGCGGCCCGCAGTTGGCGTTCAACCCGATCACCGGCGACGTGGCGGCCAGGGGCCGCACACATCTGGATGTCTTCGTGCCGGCTGACCAGGCGCGGGCGCGAGTCGAGGCGGCGCTCGCCGCCGGGGGCAGGCTCGCTGACGAATCCAACGCGCCAGCGTGGTGGTCGCTCGCGTCGCCGGACAATCACGGCGTCGACATCGCGTCCTGGACCGACACCTACGAGTAAGGACCACCCGGCGACGGGCAGGAACGCGAGGGGTTGAGGGGCGGACGAGTGTCTGCGACCGTGGACGAATGACGGATCAGACTCGCCCCGCTTCGGCCGCCGAGACCGGCTACGTGCAACTGGACGAACTTCGCATGTACTACGAAGTCCACGGCGATCGCGGTGACAGTGCGCCGCTGGTGCTCTTGCACGGCGGATTGTTCGACATCGATCAGCAGTTCGGCGCGCTCATTCCCGACCTCGCCGCACGGAGGCGGGTGATCGCGGTGGACTTCCAGGGACACGGGCGCACGAACGACATCGACCGGCCGTTCTCCGCGGCGGCATTCGCCGGTGACGTGTCGGGCGTGCTGGATCACCTGCGCGTGCGGGATGCCGACATCTGGGGGTTCAGCGTCGGCGGCGCCGTCGCGCTGGAACTGGCCATCAACCACCCAGCGCGGGTTCGGAAGCTGATCGTCTCCTCGACACCGTTCGCCGCCTCAGGTGCGCGCGGCTCCGAAAACGCGGATGCGGTGGCAGCGATGACCGTGGAGATGATCGCCGGTACCCCTATGCAAGTCGCCTACTTCGACAAGTCGCCGCATCCGGATCGCGACCATCTCCAGAGGCTCCTGGACAAGCTCGGTGCGACCTACGAACACGGCTTTCCTGATCGCACCGAAGCGGAGATCCGCGCGATCGAGGCGCCGACGCTGATCACCGTGGGGGATGCCGACATGGTCTCGCTCGAGCACGCCGTCGAGTTCCTGCGCCTTCGCGGCGGTGACGTCAACGGCGACCTCGTCGGCGTTCCGGCATCCCACCTCGCCGTCTTCCCCGGGACGACGCACTTCTTCGGACTGGCGCGGACGGACCTCGTTCGGGACGTCGTCAACGGCTTCTTGGACGCATCGTCCGCCTAGCGCCTTCTCTCCATCGTCTCCGTCGGCCGAGGTCACCGGATCACCGGGACCGACGGATGCGGGCAAGATGAGTGCGTGAGAACTTCACCGTTGCAGACCTCGCCGTCGGGGACGCCACACTGCATGTCAGGCACGGGGGAGAGGGCCCACCGGTCCTGCTCCTGCACGGGCATCCGCGCACCGGCGCGACATGGCACCGGGTCGCCCCTCGGCTGGTCGCGGCGGGTTTCGGCGTCGTCTGTCCCGACCTGACCGGGTACGGTCGATCCGCGGGGCGGGCCACCAGCCCGGATCACAACGCCCATTCGAAGCGCGCCGTCGCCGGCGACATGGCGCAGCTGATGAGCGCCCTCGGTCACGACCGGTTTCATGTGATCGGCCATGACCGGGGAAGCTACGTCGCACTGCGATTGGCGCTTGACCACGGGCACCGGGTGGATCATCTCGTCCTGATGGACTGCATTCCCATCAGTGAGCACCTGGCCCGCGCGGACGCACGATTCGCGACGATGTGGTGGCACTGGTTCTTCTTCGCCCAACCGGGCACTCCAGAGCGCGTCATCAACGCGGACCCCGACGCCTGGTACCTCGGTGACCCCGAGACGATGGGCGCCGAGAACCATGCCGAATGGCGGCACGCCATCCACAACCCGCAGGTGGTGCGGGCAATGCTGGAGGACTACCGTGCAGGACTCACTGTGGACCGGGCACACGAGGAAGCCGATCGGGCTGCCGGACGGCGCCTGCAATGTCCGCTGCTGGTGCTGTGGTCGCTGCGCGACGACCTCGAAGAGCTCTACGGCGATCCGCTGGAGATCTGGAGGGAGTGGGCTGCTGACCTGCGCGGGCACGGCATCGACTGCGGACACCATATGGCCGAAGAGGCGCCCGGCGCACTCGCCGACGCGGTCACCAACTTCTTCCCACCACCCACCGGCAGCCCCCTGCGCACGATTGCGCCGAGGCTTGCTTGACCGCCCTCCGAGGCTTGGTTGACTGGGTGCATGCGCCGAGTGCTGATACTGGGCGGTACGGGATGGCTGGGCCGCGAGATCGCGCGGGATGCGGTGTCTCGCGGCGCGGAGGTCGTCTGTCTGGCTCGAGGGCGGTCGGGCCATGTTCCCGAGGGGGCGCGACTCATCCAGGCGGACCGGACCTCCCCGGGGGCGTACGACGCGGTGCAGTCGGAGTGGGACGAAGTGGTGGAGCTCGCATACGAGCCGTCGCTCGTTGCCTCCGCAGTGGATGCGCTCGCTCCCCGCGCCCGGCATTGGACTCTGGTGTCGTCGGTATCCGTCTACCGCACGAACGACGAGGTGGGTGCTGATGAATCCGCTCCGCTGGTCGAGCCGCATGACCTGTCCCGATACGCCGACGCGAAGGTTGCGGCGGAACGCCGCAGTGCGGCCGCGCTCGGCGATCGCCTTCTGATCGCCCGCCCGGGCCTCATCGTCGGTCCCGGCGATCCCAGGGCCGCGATCTCTGCCGCTCTGGCTCCCTGAGGTGGACGCAGCATTCGCGCGGCGGTCCGGAGCCGCTTTTGTGGCCAGCGGCGGCACGCTATCGGCCATCCAAGGGACGCTCGCCCGGGTGCTGGAGGACGAAATCTCCCGGGGTGTGACGCGTGAGCGTCGGGCCGGGCTCACGCCGTCCGAGGAGATGGCGGTGCTTCGGGCGGTGCGCTGACGCGTCCGGATGCCGTTCGGCTCGGCCGAACGTCGAACGCTCGATATGCTGGGATCGGGGCGTCGGGAAGTCTGGTCGACATTCTCCTTGTCGACCGACCCGAATGGCCAGTGATGACGCGATCGCATGCGCGCCCCTCCTCTTCCATCTTTCCTGAGCGCGGCACTTTCGCCGAAGTCAGTCGGATCGGCAAGATCCTGCGGAAGGAGGCCGTCGGCGGAGCCCTTCTCGTGGCGGCGGCCCTCATCGCGGTGATCTGGGCGAACAGCCCGGCCGCCGATGGGTACTTCGCCCTGCGTGACTTCCGCATCGGCTACGAGCCGTGGCATCTGGAGTTGTCGCTGGGGGTCTGGGCCGCTGACGGACTCTTGGCGATCTTCTTCTTCCTAGTGGGGCTGGAACTCAAGCGCGAGGTCGTCGTCGGCGATCTGCGACAGTTTCGCACGGCAATCGTTCCCGTAGCCGCCGCCGTCGGCGGGGTCATCGTCCCGGCGGCCATCTACGCCGCTGTTGTCGCGCAGCAGCCCAACCTCGCGGTGGGGTGGGCGATCCCCACGGCAACCGACATCGCCTTCGCGGTGGCCGTCCTCGCGATAGTCGGCTCGCATCTGCCGACTCCGCTGCGGATCTTCCTGCTGACGCTGGCGGTGGTGGACGACCTGATCGCGATCCTCATCATCGCGATCTTCTATACGAGCGAGATCGACCTGGGCGCCCTCTTCGTCGCGGTCGTGATGGTCGCTGGCTACGGCTTCATCGCACAGAGGTATCAGAAGGTGTTCCATCTGAAGCCTGCCGCGGCCTGGCTGATCCTGCTCCCGATCGGATTCGCCGCATGGGCGTTCATGCACGCGTCCGGGGTGCACGCCACCATCGCGGGCGTCGCGCTCGCGTTCACCATCCCCGTGCGGCCGCCGAAGGGGCCCGTGCTCTCGGCGCGGTCCGGCGGGCTGGCCGAGGAGTTCGAACACCGCTTCCGGCCGTTGTCGGCGGGATTCGCCGTGCCAGTGTTCGCCTTCTTCGCCGCCGGTGTCGCACTGGGTGGAATCGACGGCATCGTACGAGCCGCGACGGACCCGGTGACGCTGGGTGTCGTCGCCGGACTCGTCCTCGGCAAGCCCCTGGGAATCGTTTTGACGACCCGTCTGCTCACCGCCGTCACCCGCGCCCGTCTGGACCCCGCGCTGCGGTGGATCGACCTGATCGGCGTCGGCATCCTCGGGGGAATCGGCTTCACCGTGTCGCTGCTCATCGCCGACCTCAGCTTCGGCCCCGACAGCTTGCACAACGACGACGCAAAGATCGCGATCATGATCGCCTCCGTGATCGCGTCGCTGGTCGCCTCTGTCATCCTGCTCACGCGCAACCGCCAGTACAAGCGCATCGCGGCAGCGGACGCCGTCGACGCAGATCGGGACGGCGTCCCGGATGTCTATCAGGGCGCCGAGAGCGAGCCCGAACCGGGCACCTCAGTGAGTCGGTGACTTTCGCCGTCAGCTGCCGCCGGCGCGAAGGAGGGCGCTCGGGGCAGCACCCGCCTCGGCGCTAGTCGAGTACGGGGTATTGGCCCTCAGTGCACATCGCCCCTGTCAGGGGCTGACCCGGGTCATCCAACGTTGCGGGGGTGAATGTGTCGGCGCCGTCTCCCCCATATGTGTAACCGATCAACGAGAACAGGGCCTGGTTCGTGCTCACCGGGAGGAGATCCGGCAAACGTTGCTCGGGAGTCCACGCGGTGAACCAATTGGTGGGCGTTCCAGATGTCGCCCAGTACCCGGTTTCCGATAGATAACACGCCCCGACAGGTCCGTCGTTGGTCCAGACGTTCGCATCTGACGTGCAGACCTGGTAACTCGTCCCGGTGGGCGAAGGGAGGTTGGGCGTCCCGAACGTGGTGACGCCGTCGCCGCCGAACAGGGTGCCGCTGTAGCCGAACAACGCTGGGTACTGGTTGACCGGCAGTTCCTGGCCGTTCGCCAGGGCAAATCCATAGACCGGGGTTTCCTGGGCGAAGAGTTGAACCTGGCTGACGATGCAACTGTTCTTACTCTGCTCGTCAGGGTCGGTCTCGGCCGGGTCGATGCCGCCGGTGGCGCAGACCAGCGCGTGCAGGTCCGGACCGATACCGGCAACCGTCGGCATCTGGAAGGTGGTGGCGTCTGCGCCGAACCGGTCTCCGAGAACCGCATACAGTTCCGGGTAGTTCGCGGTCCGAACGGAGCTGCCGTCTGCGGGAACGTACCCCTCGGGTGTGAGGGATGCCGGGAAGTGGTCGATCTCGCCGGTGTAGCCGCAGCCTGTGTTCATCGTCGCGTTGTCGATGAACAGTGACGCAGCCCCGAAAGAACCCGCGATTGCGTCGTCATCTGTCTGACCGATCAGCTGTACCGCGATCCTCATCGTCCGACTGTCGCGGTCATAGGTGGGCACGCCCAGCTCGACGATGAGAGGGGCTTCGAACTTTCCGCCTGCGACGGTCAGCACCGCGTTCGGAGGAACGTCCTCGAAGCCCAGGTCGGCCCAGCCTGAGACCAGAGCGTCCGTCGAGATGGTGCCCCCGTCTCGGGCGGGGCGGTCCGAGAACCAGGTTGTCTGCCGCGCGGTGTGATCCAGAGTCAGGGTGAACGCGGAATCGGTCGAGCCCTCGATGGCTTCGAGTTCGCCGGAATCGGCCTGCAGGGCGAAAAGGAGACTGTCATTGCTGGGCAGGGTGCTCAGTGAAGCCGCCTCCGCCTCCGCCTCCGCTGGGCGCTCGCTCAGGCCCCGTTCATCCGCATCGGTACATGCCGCCAACGGAACAACCAAGGCGAGCAGCATCACGAGCAGTGCCGAGCGTTTCATCATGAGAGCTTCCGATCGAGGGGACGGTGGCTCTCCATGAGTGCCCGGTGGCCACATTCTATATGCAGCATGAGCACCAGCACGCCGATGACGGGTTGGTCCTTGACGGTCGTATCAGAGCGTTCGGCGTAATTGTGGGAACGCCCGTTGCGTCAAGACGTGCGTTGGCGCGGTGATTCACGGGTCGGCCGGCAGCCCCTAGCTCGTCATATCGTCGATCGCTGCGGTGTCGGCTCGCGCCCGCCTGCTGCGTGGAGTGGTCGCTTCGCGAATGCGGCGCAGGATGAGGACGACCACCGCGAGGCCGAGGGCGGCGTAAACGACGTAATCAAGGTAGGAGAGGTAGTGCTCCAGCCGTTCGTGCTGTGTACCGAGCGCGGCACCGACGCCGATGAGGAGCGCGTTCCAGGTGCCGCTGCCGATGACCGTGTACAGGCTGAAACGGGCCAGGTTCATTCGGGATGCGCCCGCGGGCAGGGAGATGAGGCTTCTCACGCCGGGGACGAGCCTTCCCACCAGGACGGTCCAGCCGCCGCTGCGTAGGAACCAGTGTGCTCCTCGGTCCAAGTCGGATCTGCTGACCAGTCTTGTCGCGGCCAGCCATGTCACGGCCCGTTCCATCCCGATCGTGGCGCCCAGCCAGTAGAGAAGCAGCGCGCCGATCCAGGACGCCAGGGTGCTCCAGAAGATCAGCCACCCCAGGGTGAGGTTTCCGGTCTGGCTGAGGTAGCCCGCGAAGGGCAGAATCACTTCGCTCGGAATGGGAGGGATCAGAACTTCGATGAAGACCAGGACGCCGACGCCGAAATCACCCAGTGCGGTGAGGACGTCAGCGGCGAATCCGGTCAGGCCCGTGAATCCGTGATCAATGGCAATGGCAGTGGCAGCGTTCATGACGGCCCGTCTCTGTCGTTGTCGGTCCTGACGGATCGTAGGCGGCTCAGATGAACCGGACCTGATGGTGAGCCCGCAGACGCGAGTCGCATCATGCTGACCGGTGCGACTCGCTCAGGGCGCGAAAACGGCTCTGACGCAGCCGTCCTGCTTCTTTTTGAGCATCTCGTAGCCCTTCGGTGCGCCGCCGTTTTCGCGCCCATCTTCCCTCCTTCGTGAGAAGTACGCGTGGCACAGGCGGGTCAGGGTCGGATGTCGGACTCGTCGACTACTGTGGCGTCACGTTTCGCAGGATGTGGCGGGAGAGCTCATGGCTGAATCGATCAGCGCCAAGCAGTTCCATGACGAGAAAGGAACAGCCGGCTGGCACGTCCTGTACGGGGGTGCGCAGACGGTCTTCCCGACTGGCTCGTTCGCGACGGGAGTTGAGTTCGTCCGACGCATCGCACTGGCGGCGGCGTCGGTGGGTCGCGAGCCCGACATCGACCTTCGACCTGAGGCCGTGGTCGTCCGTACTGCATCCACGCCGGGCGGGCGACTTGACACCGTCGATGTGGAACTTGTGCGGCGCGTCTCGGCCATCGCCGCTGATCTCGGCCTCGCACCCGACCCGTCTCAGCTGCACACGATTCAGATCGCCATCGCCGAAGCGGAGGGCGCGAGCACCCGCGACTTTTGGATCGCGGCGCTGGGGTATGAGTCGCTCGGCGGATTCGTCGTAGACCCGCTACGCCGCGGACCGCGGATGTGGTTCGACGAGATCTCGATGCCGGGGCGGGGTCGCACCCATATCGACGTGGCCGTACCGAGTAACCGTGCGGACGAGCGCGTAGCCGCAGTCGTCCGGGCGGGAGGACGGCTCGCGGATGACTCCCACGCACCACAGTGGTGGACGTTTGCGTCGCCGGAGAACCACGGTGTGGACATCGCCGCATGGGGAGATGTCGACGAGCGCGCGTAATCACGTGTTCACAGAAGCAGCAGCCAGCGGCGCCACAGACGGCCGCAACCCACTGACCGGCGCCGACACAGCCTGGGCGGGTTCACCGAAGGCCATCTATCGACCGAAAGAAGCGGCTTGGCCGCGTGTCCGGACGGTTCCAGGTCGTTCGGTGGCAGTTATCCGCATTACGGCTGGCGGACAGGACGAGGTCGGAGGACAATAACATCACGACGCTTGGCCCCCGAGACCCCGGGACGCGTATCCGGAACCCGTCCGCACCGCTGTAAAGGGGTCATAGTGATCATCAGGCATACCGCTGAGGAGTGGCGCGGGATCCGCGCGCGGCTCCAGACCATCGTCAACGATCCCAGCGAGACGATCGCTCGCAGAGCTGAGGCGCGACGCATCCTCACTATGCGACCGCACGTGCAACCCGCGCAAGCGGATGCGGATCTCTTCGCCATCGAGTACGGCCTGTAGTCAGCCGAATCACGCGCCATCCTGGTTCGGACTGTCGCGGTCGCCCTGATCCCCACCAGAGCGCCTTGATCGCGTCCCCGCGGATAGCGTTCTTGGGTCGGTCGCGGATAGCGTTCTTGGGTCGGTCGCGGCTGGACGACGCGGAGGGTCGATGAAGACCGACCCTGTAGAGTCAGGGCTACGACGCCCAGTCCCCGCGTTCCGGTAGTCGGTGTTCGCCTGCTGGTTGGGAAACGAGGGGCTCATGGTGGGAGCTGGTGGCGGTACCGGCGGCGACGACCAGCTGGCTTCGGATGAATTGCACGCCAGCTTCGTGGCGCGTCTACCCGTCGATGGGGCGTCGGTGTCGGTGGTGACCGTGGCCGGGAACCATTCCACGGTGTCCTCCAGCGGTGCGCTGGCCGCGCGTCTCGAGCAGTTGCAATACGACCTCGGAGAGGGCCCGCATTTCCGGGCGCTGGCGCTCGGGAAGCCCGTGCTGGTGCCCGATGTGCGATCAGCCGACCACTCATGGTGGCCGATGTTCGGACACGCCGTTGTGCTGACCGAGGCGAGGGCGATGTTCTCATTCCCGTTGCGCATTGGCGCGGCAACCGTGGGAGTCGTTGACTTGTACCGCCTCAAACCGGGCGATCTTTCCGACCTCGATGTCGCCCACGCGATAGCGCTCGCCGGAGTTGCCGCGGGGAAGGCCGCGGCGTATGCGGTCGCAGATGCGAAAAGCGATGAACGGCAGGATTCGGCGCGGGTTGCGGGGACGCGGCGTCATGTCCATCAAGCGACCGGCATGGTGTCAGTCCAACTCGGCACTTCGGTTACGGACGCGTTCGCCCGGCTTCGCGGGCATGCGTACGCCACCGGGCGGAGCGTGGATGAGGTCGCCCGTGACGTGGTGACACGGGTCCTGGACTTCACCGAGCCCCTAACGGGTAGCGAGACAGCCTGATCCGCAGGACACTGGACGAAGGACAACGATGATGGCTAAGAAATCGCGGGATGCCCGACTCAGCGCCGCATTTGTGAAGCTTGCGGACACGTTGGTCGACGACTACGACGTGGTCGACCTGCTCGACACGCTGGTGCAACAGTGCACCCTCCTGGTCGATTCCGAGGCAGGGGGGTTGCTGATCGCCGACACGGATGGGTGGTTACAGCTGATCGCCTCCACCAATGAAGAGGCCGAGTTCGTGGAAATCATTCAGCTGAACGCCGGCGAGGGACCGTGCGTGGAGGCATACACGACCGGCAAGGGCGTGACGATCGCGGACATCTCTCAGGAAGACCGGTGGTCGGCGTTCTGTGACGCGGCGACCAGGCACGGCTTCCAGTCGATGCACGCATTCCCGTTGCGGTTACGCGGTCAAACGATCGGCGCGATGGGCCTTTTCAGCGTCGCCACCGGCGAGCTCAGCGAGCCGGATCTCGCGATCGCCCAGGCTCTCGCCGATGTCGCCACCATTGGCATCCTCCAAGAACGTTCCCTCCGCGACTCCACACTGGTCGCTGAGCAACTACAGCGCGCCCTGGACAGCAGGGTCATCATTGAGCAAGCCAAGGGCGTTATCGCCGCGCAAACCGGCGCTGACATGCACGCCTCGTTCACCATCCTCCGCGACTACGCCCGCCACAACCAACTCAAACTCAGCGTCGTCGCCGAGCAAGTCGCCGAACGCACCCTCAACCTCCCAACGAGCAGTCGCGTCGCAACCGAGTAGCCCCCACGGTATGGCGGAGCCGCCATGGCTGGGGAGCACGGATGGCACGGGCTTCACAAGGGGTCGAAATCGGCCTTAACTGTGCCAGGGGGCGCGTCACGCGACGTTGACGGACGGAAAATCCCTTGAAAACACTGGGATCGGAGCGGCGGAGGATAGGGGATTCGAACCCCTGAGAGCTTTCACTCAACACGCTTTCCAAGCGTGCGCCATAGGCCACTAGGCGAATCCTCCGTGGCCCTTGCGGGCCGCGGACCATCCTACCTTGCGCGGACGGTCCTGCCCGAACCGGCGTAGACGCTGCCCGGCCGTACGATCAGCGATCGGGGTACCAGCAGCGCCAGCAGCCGGCGCGGAACGTCGAGCGAGGCCACCATCGCGGCGCTCACGGTGACCGCTGCATTCGCCATCGCGTCACCCTGCCAGAAGGCATGCTTGCCCCCTGGCGCGTAGCTTGCCCGTTCGATGGCGCTGATCAACTGGCTCATCTCGGCGGCGGGCGCCCCGTGCGCCTGCACGAGGCGCGTGCCGAGGTTGCGCGGCGTCTCACTCGCCGGCACATCGATGCCGAGATCGATCGCGGTGTCCTGCACGACAAGCCAGGCCGCGGCGGCATCGCCGGCTCGGGCCGAGGCAATCATCTGCCGTCGTCTCAGTTCACGGATCAGCGCGGGAATCGCCAGGGCGAACAGGATGCCGAGTGCCACCGTCAACGCGGGCAGCGGGTTGATCGCGTTGGCGGTGGAGCCGGCCTCACCGCCTGTCTGGTCTGCGGCGAGGTCATCGGGCGTGCGCCCGGGGAGCAGGGCGGACGCGGTCGGAGCGGGGGAGGCCAGGGCTGGGTCATCCGTGCTGCCGGGGATCGTGCTCGCGGGCGAGAACGAGGTCGGCACGCCGAGCCCGTTCGTCGGTTCGAAGGGCACCCACCCGATTCCTTCGAAGAGCACCTCCGGCCACGCATGCAGCTGGGCGCTGGACACGGTGTACAGGGTTTCGCGCTGCACCGCGTCGCTGGTCGCGCTGCCCGGGAGATAGCCGACTACGATGCGGGTCGGCATCCCGAGCGTGCGCGCCATCAGCGCGAACGCCGACGCGAAGTGGATGCAGTAGCCCTCGCGCTGCTCCAGGAACTTCGCCACCGCCTCGGTGCCGGAGCCGTCGAACCCCTCCTCGACGGGAGCATCCAGCGAATACCGGAATTCCGGGCTGCGGAACCACCCCTGCAGCGCGACCAGCGCGTCGTAGTCGTTGGTCGCATCGGCGGTCACCTCGGCGGCGAGGTCCCCGACGATGGGTGCGATGTCGGCGGGGAGGGCCGCCGTCCCGTCCGGCTGCTCCTCGCCGCGCGCGGAGTGCGCGCGGATCTGCTCCAGGGTCGGCCGGGGGACGTTGGTGATGACCTCGTAGTTCTGGCCTTGCGTCGTGCCGGCCTGACTGAGGATCGTGCGGTTGTACGGCGCCGCCGTCCATTGGCCTTCCAATCCGTTGACCGCCACGGCGGGGTAGGCCACCGGCAGCCAGGGAGAGGCAAGGTTGAGGACCTCCACGGAGGTGACGTATTCCGCAAGGCGAATGCCCTCGTCCACGACGACCCCCCCGAGGGGATCTTCGCTCTCCAGCGGAACAGTGCGGACCCGGTCCGGTTCCCAGACGTCTCCGTCGAACTGCGACAGGGTGGTGGCGCGCAGATACGGGGGTGACGGGGCGCTGGAGCGCACCTGCAGGACTTCGACTTCGCGCGGGCGCCGCAGGTCGTCGCCCAGTTGCAGCGTCGCGTCGATCCCCGGTCCGGTGCCGATGGTGCCGGACCCGGCGCGGGCGACGGGCTGCGGCATGAGGGGCGCCGCGACGAGGGTCACGACCACCGCGATCGCGCCGATGCCCAGAGCGGTCGCCGGCACGCCGGCGGTTCGGGTCGATTCACGTCCCAGCGGTTCCTCGCGCGAACGCGTGTCGGTGCGCATCAGGAAGAGGATGGCCGCCGCCAGCAGCACGAACGCCATGATGTCGACCTCGCCCGGCACCGCAATCGACGGAATGAGCGAGACGGCGATCAGACCGATCGCGCCCAGCAGCGGCATCCGAGCGGTGAGCACCACGTGATCGACGACGAGCGTGAGCAATCCGGTGCCGCCGACGATCAGCATCGACAGCGCGAGACTGGCATCCAGCGGTGCGGCGCCGACCGCGATCTCCTCCCCGCCGCGTGAGACGAGTGCGGTCAGGGATTGCACGGTCTCGGGGGTGGGGATGATCCACAACAGCGCGGTATCGCGCAGGAACACCAGCATCATGAAGACGACCCACACGGATGCCTCGACGAGGCTGACCGCGACGGCCGGCAGACGGTAGCGGCGGGCGATGAAACCCGCGGCGAGAACGGCGACCGACAGCAGGATCGCTCCGAGCAGCCAGCTGCTCGGGCGAACGACCCGCATCAGAGGCAGGAGCGACGCGAACACGGCCGCCAGCACCGCGATCGTGAGGGTCAGCTCCGCACCGCGCCGGGCGGGACGCTCATCGGAGGACATGGCTCACCCCCCGGTCGGCCGCCGCCGACCACGACGTGGCGAGGTCGCCGTCCGGATCGATCAGCGCGGCATGCCAGCCCCGGTCGGCGGCGCGCTCCAGCGAGTTCCCGACCGGTGCGACGGCCAGCAGCAGCGGCAGCGTGCTGTGATGGGCGACCGGCGCGATGACGTCGGCGTCGGCGGGATCGAAGCGGCCAACGATCAGGACGATCGGTCCGGTCATCACGCCGGCGAAGACGCGGACGAGCTTGCCCAGGTGCTCGTCGCGCCGCGCGGTCACCGTGGCGAAGTGGTTGACCAGACCTTCGACTTCGGTCATGTCTCCGCCGTCGATGCGTTCGGCGAGCATCGAGCCGTCGGAATCGACCACCTCCACCGCGTACCCGTCGTGCACGAGCCGCGTGACCACCGAGACGCAGGCCGAGATGGCTGCTTCGAAAGCCGCGTCGGTGCCGGGTGCCTGCATCGCCTCAGGGGAGAAGCGCAGCACGCCGCGGTCCAGCACGACGGTCGCTTCCGGAGTGGACTCCTGCTCCTCCTGCCGCACCATCAGCTCGTCGCGGTGCGCCGTCGCACGCCAATGGATGCGTCGCATCGAGTCGCCCGGGACGTACGGTCGCGCGATCAGGTTGTCCGCGCCTTGACCGAGCTGGTTGTTCGTGGTGTGCAGCGTGCCGCCCGTTTCGCCCGTGAAGTTGCTCAGCGCGGGCAGGTCGATGACCGCCGGGGCGACCGTCACTTTCGTGCGCTCGCCGAACAGGGTGGTGCGCCGGGCCAGGCCGAACGGATCGCTCGAGGTCACCTGCAACGGCCCCAGAGCATGGATGCCGCGCCGCGCGCCGCTGACGACATACGCGAACTCGATCATGCGTTCGGTACCACGCAGCCCCGAACCCAGTGCCGGGAATACCCCCTCGGCCTTCGCGGTGAGCCCCTTGGGAACCGTGTCGCGCCAGGTTCCCGGTGCCGTCGGGAGTGCGGTGCGCACCCCCACGCGAACCGTCACCAGCGCCTCCCTGCCCACGGTTGCCGCATCCGGCGACAGCGATCGCGAGACCGTCTCGGATCGACGGGTCACGTACAGGGAGACGACGCTGGCCGCCAGCACGGCGATGAGCAGGATGCCGAAGTACACCAACTCGACGATTCCGACCTCGCTGGCGATGATGAAGCACGCCAGGGCGAGGATGAGAGCACCCGTTCCACGGGCGGTCAGCGGCCAGAGGCGTCTCATCGGAATGTCACTGGCGGGCGGCGATGGGAACGCGCACGCTTCCGGCGATGCGTTCCAGGATCGACGCGATGGCGTCGGCGGTGGTTCGTGCGCGAGCCCCGCCGGCCGATCGCGTGGGGATCAGACGATGTGAGAACACCGGTATCAGAAGAGCGGTGATGTCATCCGGGATGACGAAGCCGCGCCCGTCCAGTGCCGCCCACACCTTCGCGGCCCGGACCAGCTGCAGCGTGGCCCGCGGGCTCGCACCCAGTCGCAGGTCGGAGTGCGTGCGGGTCGCGCCGGCCAGAGCCACCGCGTAGTCCTCGATGGTGGGGGCGACATGAACGGCGCGCGCCCATGCCACCAGCTCCGCAACCCGGGACGCCGAGGCCACCGGCGCGATGGCGTCCAGCGGGTTGACGGTGTCCCGCTGGCGCAGCATCAGCGCCTCGCTGCGCGGATCCGGGTAGCCCATCGAGATCCGCATCATGAATCGGTCGCGCTGCGCCTCGGGCAGGGCGTACGTGCCCTCCATCTCGAGCGGATTCTGCGTGGCGACGACGAGGAAGGGATCAGGCAGGGGATGGGTCTGGCCGTCGACGGTGACCTGGCCCTCTTCCATCGCCTCCAGCAGGGCGGACTGCGTCTTCGGGGAGGACCGGTTGATCTCGTCCGCGATGACGATGTGCGCGAAGATCGCGCCGGGCTTGAACTCGAACTCCCGGTCCACCGGGTTGAACACGCTCACCCCGGTCACATCACCGGGCAGCAGGTCGGGCGTGAACTGGATGCGTCGCACGGTGGCGTCCACGGATGCGGCGAGCGCTCGCGCCAGCATGGTCTTGCCGACCCCGGGCACGTCCTCGATGAGCAGGTGCCCCTCGGCGAGCAGGCAGACCAGGGCGCTGCGCACGGCTTCGGGTTTGCCGTCGATGACCCGTCCCACTGAGGCCAGGATGCTGTCGGTGACGCGCGCGAACCCTTCCGCGGTGATACCGCCACCGGTTCCTGTGGCAGCATCCGTCGTCGCGATATCGGCCAAAGCGACCCCCCTGGATCGGCATCCGCGGGCATCCTCGCCCACCATCGATCGTATCCTGCGGGGGTGGCCAGTGGGCCGGAGGGATCATTGTGGCTGGAAGGCGGCCGCGCCCGCCGTCTGGGCCGGATCCGATGCGGTCGGACGCGGCGAACCGGCATGATGACACCATGACCGACGATCACGTCCGACGATCCCGAGCGGCCCTCATCGCGTTGATCAGCGGCGTCGTCCTGGTGGTCGTCGTGGCCCTGATCGCGGTCTTCGCGCGTGGCGGTCCCGCACTGCTGGATCCGGCGACACCCGAGGGAGTCGTGCAGCGCTACTCCCAAGCCGTGGTCGACGGGGACGTGTCCGAGGCGCTGAGCTACCTCGCCCCCGACGTCGCTGATTCGTGCGAGCGCATTCCGCTCAGCACGGAGGACCGTCGGCTCACCCTGCTGGAGAGCAGCGAACGGGAGGACACCGCGCGCGTGCGGGTGCTCGTGGTCACCGTGTACGGATCGGGGCCGCTGGGGGCGGGCGAGTACGAGAGCGAAGAGGTCTTCGAGCTCGTCCGGCTGGACGGCGACTGGACCATCGACATGGCGCCATGGCAAGTGGCCGTCTGCGTCGCCGGCGGGGGCGCGTGATGGTGCCTGGCGGCGCGTCGCTGCCCTCGGCCGAGGGCGCCGCGGCTCCCGACGCGCGGGCGGAACGCACAACCGCGCTCCGGTCATCCGGCCGCGGGCAGGACGTGGTGCGGCGCCTCATCGTCTTCGTCATCCTGTACGCGCTGGTCGTGATCGCGGCGATCGGACTCGCCGGGCTCCTGGAGCGTGCCATCGGGGCCGGCACCGTGATGGTCGCCGGTAACGACGGGGGACTGGCGAGGTCGCTGGCGTTCACCCTCATCGCGGCGCCGCTCGCGGCACTGCTGTGGTGGTGGGAGCGCCGGCACCTGGCCGATCCGGGGGAGCGGTCATCGCTGGCGTGGACGCTGTATCTTGCCGCGATCTCGCTCACCGCCCTGATCGTGACGACCGTGGCGGTCGCCACGGCGGCCAATGCCGGAATCGACGGCGAATGGCGCCCCGGCGACCTTTCCGCCGGCGTGGTCTGGCTGGGGGTATGGATCTGGCACGGTCACCTGCGGCGCGCCTCCGCCACCGCACCGACTCGGCTGGCCGGGTTGACGGTTCAGCTGAGCGCCCTGTACGGCCTGACGCTCGCGGCATCCGGTGCCATCTCGGCACTGGCCGAGCTGATCGCGCGAGCGCTGATCGACGTCTCGACGGTCCTCGTGCAATCGCAGCAATGGATCACCGGCGTCCTTCAGGCTCTGGTGTGGTGCCTCGTCGGCGCCCTGGTGTGGTGGTGGCACTGGTTCCGGGAGGGTGCCAAGGATGCGACGGCGGCTTTCCCGGCCGTTCTCCTGGTGCTCGTGGTGGGAGCGGCTGAGGCGACCACGCTGTTCGGGGTCGGCAGCACCCTGTTCGCGGTGCTGCGCGCCCTCCTCGGCACCGATCCTCCGGCAGAGGCCCTCTCCGCGCTGGATGTCGGCGTCGCCGCGGCGCTGATCGGCGCGCTGATCTGGGTCTACCACGCGCGGGTGCTCGCCGGCCGGTCCGTCCCGGTACAGCGGGCCGGGCGCCTGGTCGTCTCGGCGATCGCGCTGATCGGCGCGGCGAGCGGGTTCGGCGTCGTCATCAACGCGCTGCTGGGCACGCTCAGCGGGAACCTCGTCGACAGCGATCCGCGGATCGTCCTGCTCGGCGGCATCAGCGCGCTGGTGGTGGGTGCGCCGGTGTGGTGGTCGGCCTGGCACCCGGAGCGCCCGGTGACAGCCGGTGACGCGGCCGACCCGGCTCGTCGCGTCTACCTCATCGCGCTGTTCGGGGCGAGCGCGATCGTGGCCATCGTGACGCTGCTGGTCATCGGCTACCGCCTGTTCGAGTTCGGGCTGGATCCGACCGGCGCGGGCGGACTGATCGAACGCGTCCGTGCGCCGTTGGGGCTCCTGTGCGCCACGGCCCTCGTCTTCGCCTACCACTTCGCGATCTGGCGTCGCGACCGCACGCTTGCCGGATCGATCGTTCGGTCGGACAGCATCGGCCGGCTCATCCTGGTCACCGGCGGCGACGCGGGGGAGCTGGCCCGGCTGCTGCGCGCCGAGACCGGTGCCCATGTCACTGTGTGGCGGGCTGCGGATGCCGGGGCGCACCTCGGGAGCGCGGACGCCGCTGCAGTGCGGGAATCCTTGCGCGGGGTCACCGCCCCTCGCGTGCTCGTCATCGCCGAAACCGGCGGAGGAGCACGGGTCGTGCCGCTCGCGGACTGATGAATCGGGCACCCGCGCGGACCGGTTAGACTGTTCCCAGCTCTCCGCGAGGCGGCATCCAGGCCAACTCCCCCAGGACGGAAACGTAGCAAGGGTAACCGGGCTCTGCCGGGTTCGCGGAGAGTCTTAATTTTCCCGGGGTCCGCTGCGGCGCGCAGATCCCGTGATCGGAATCCCGCCGAACCGCTGTCGGGACGGATCGGGGCGCACGTCGGTCGGCCCATCGTCTGGGCGGGCGTCGCACCCTAGTCTGGGTGGGTGGCGCAGAGCATCCTGATCACCTCGGCCGAAGGACACTCCGGCAAGTCCACCGTCGCGCTGGGCGTCCTAGACGTACTGAGCCGAGCCACCCCGCGGGTGGGCGTGTTCCGTGCGGTCGCGCGATCCACCGTCGAACGCGACTATGTCCTGGAGATGCTGCTGGCCCATGACGGGGTCGACCTCGACTACGACGAGTGCATCGGCGTGACCTACGACGACGTGCGCCGGGATCCGGAGGCGGCCCTCGGCCGCATCGTCGAACGGTACAAAGCCGTCGAGGCGCAGTGCGACGCGGTCGTGATCGTCGGCAGCGACTACACCGACGTCGGCAGCCCTGCGGAACTGAGCTACAACGCCCGCATCGCGGCAAACCTCGGTGCTCCCGTCCTGCTGGTCCTCAGCGGCCGTGCGGGGCAGGGGGAGCAGCTGGGTGCATCGACACCGCGCACTCCCGAGCAGATGGGGCAGATCACCTCCCTGGCCTTGGCCGAGCTCGCGCACGAGCGCGCCAGTCTCCTCGCCGTCATCGCGAACCGGACCGAGCCGGCCGATATGACAGCCGTCATCGCATCGATCCAGCAGGTGCTCGCCGGCTTCCGCCCCAACGCCGGCGACGAGGCGATCCCGGTCTGGGCGCTGCCGGAGGACCGTTTCCTCATCGCGCCGTCGGTTCGCGGAGTGATGCGCTCGGTACAGGGCCGCCTGGTCAAGGGCGACCCCGACCTGCTCACCCGGGAGGTGCTGGACGTCGTCGTGGCGGGCATGTCCATGGTCAATGTCCTGCCGCGACTCACCCAGAGCGCGATCGTGGTGATTCCGGCCGATCGCACCGAGGTGCTGCTGGCCACGATGCTGGCCAACTCATCCGGGACCTTCCCCTCCATCGCCGGCGTCGTCCTGAACGGTCCGTTCCCGCTGCCCGATGCGATCGACCGTCTGATCGACGGACTCGGCTCCGCGCTTCCGATCATCGCCACCGACCTGGGCACGTACGACACCACCGTGCGCATCATGAACACCCGCGGCCGCCTGGCGGCGGACTCGTCGCGACGCTACGACACCGCGCTGGCGCTGTTCGAGCGCCATGTCGACACGCAGGAGCTCACCCGGTCGCTGGGTCTGGCGCACTCCACAGTGGTGACCCCGCTCATGTTCGAGTACCAGCTCATCGAGCGCGCCCGGGCGCAGCGCCGCCGGATCGTGCTGCCGGAGGGCGATGACGATCGTGTGCTGCGGGCGGCCGCGACGGTGCTGGCGCGCGGCATCGCGGACGTGACGATCCTGGGCGAAGAGATCGAGGTGCGCAGTCGCGCCATCGAACTGGGTGTCGACATCACCGCCGCGACCGTGCTCAGCACATTCGACCCGGTGCACGTGGACCGGTTCGCGCACGAGTACCACCGCCTTCGCTCGCACAAGGGAGTCACTTTCGCCAAGGCGGCCGACACGGTGACGGACGGGTCCTACTTCGGCACGCTGATGGTGCACCTCGGCCTGGCGGACGGCATGGTCTCCGGAGCAGCGCACACCACCGCGCACACCATCCGGCCCGCGTTCGAGATCATCAAGACCAAGCCGGGCGTCTCGGTGGTCTCGTCGGTGTTCCTCATGGCACTGGCCGATCGCGTCCTGGTCTACGGAGACTGCGCCGTCATCCCCGACCCGACCTCGGCTCAGCTCGCCGACATCGCCATCTCGTCCGCGGCGACCGCGACCCAGTTCGGCATCGATCCGCGCATCGCGATGCTGTCCTACTCCACAGGGGAGTCGGGTGCCGGTGCCGAAGTCGAAAAGGTCCGCGCTGCCACGATGCTGGTCCGCGAGCGCGCTCCCGAGCTCCTCGTCGAGGGGCCCCTCCAGTACGACGCCGCCGCAGATGTGGCGGTGGCGGCAGCGAAGATGCCGGGCTCCGCGGTGGCCGGGCGGGCGACGGTGTTCATCTTCCCCGACCTGAACACGGGCAACAACACCTATAAGGCGGTGCAGCGCTCGGCCGGCGCCGTCGCGATCGGACCGGTGTTGCAGGGGCTGAACAAGCCGATCAACGACCTCTCCCGGGGCGCGACGGTCGATGACATCGTCAACACCATCGCGATCACGGCCATCCAGGCCCAAGCCCAGGAGGACTCCGCGTGAGAACGGCGCGCACAGCATCCGGCCATGTCCCGGATCTTGTTGCCCGGCACGCCACGAAGCAACAACACATGGGACACGGTGGGGGAGAGGGATGCCGATGAGCGTCGTGCTCGTGGTCAACAGCGGCTCGTCGTCGTTCAAGTACCAGCTGATGGATATGGATGCCGAGACGGTGCTCGCCTCGGGACTGGTCGAGCGCATCGGCGAAGAGACGGGCCGATCCTCGCACACGGTGTTCACCGAACGCTCGGACGGCCCTGCGCCGACCGTGCTGGACGCGACCTACACGCGCGAGCTGCCGATCCCCGATCACACCGCCGGGTTCGCCGTGATGCTGGAAGCGTTCGGGCAGAACGGGCCGTCACTGGCCGAACGTCCGCCGATCGCGGTCGGGCATCGCGTCGTGCACGGCGGCGCCAGGTTCTTCGAGCCGACCCTGATCACGCGCCTGGTGGAGATCAACATCGCCGAGCTGTCGGTGCTGGCCCCCCTGCACAATCCGGCCAATCTCGCCGGTATCGAGGCGGCGAAGAAGGCGTTCCCGGACGTCCCGCACGTGGCAGTCTTCGACACGGCGTTCCATCAGACGCTTTCGCGCGCGGCGTACACCTATGCGATCGACGAGGACCTCGCCGAGGAGTACCGCATCCGCCGCTACGGGTTCCACGGCACGAGCCACAAGTTCGTCAGCGAGCAGGCGGCCCTGTTCCTGGGGCGGCCGTTGGCCGAGTTGAAGCAGATCGTGTTCCATCTGGGCAACGGCGCGTCCGTCACCGCCGTCGACGGCGGCCGTTCCGTGGAGACCTCCATGGGGCTGACCCCGCTGGAGGGCCTGGTCATGGGCACCCGCTCAGGCGATATCGACCCCGCCGTCCTGTTCCACCTCGCCCGCCGGGTGGGCATGTCCATCGACGAGCTGGATGAGCTGCTGAACAAGCGCAGCGGACTGCTCGGGCTGTCCGGCTTCTCCGACTATCGAGACATCCGCGCGGCGATCGCGCGCGGCGAAGACCGCGCCATCCTCGCCTTCGAGGTGTACGCGCACCGGCTGCGCGGATACGCCGGCTCCTACATCGCCCAGATGGGGGGTGTGGATGTCATCTCCTTCACCGCCGGCGTCGGCGAGAACGCTCCGGCCGTCCGTGCGGCGGGGCTGGAGACACTGGGGTTCGCCGGCGTCGAGATCGACCTCGAACGCAATGCGGCGACCGGCCGCGGCATCCGGGTCATCTCCACCGACGCGTCCCGCGTGACCGTGCTGGTCGTTCCGACGAACGAGGAGCTCGAGATCGCCCGTCAGACCCTCACCGTCGCCGGGACCTGAGCGGTCGTGTCCATGCCCCAGACGGTTACGGCGGGCCTCTGCGCCGGACTACGCTGGTGGCCGGCGCAAAGACGAGCCGCAGCCCGTCATCCGCACCTCGCCCTGGAGGTTTCGTGACCGTCGACGCCCCGCCCGACCTCACTTCGTACGACGCCGTCCTGTTCGACCTGGACGGCGTCCTGACGCCTACCGCCGAAGTGCACATGCACGCCTGGCAGACCATGTTCGAGGAGCTGTTCGCAGCCTGGGACATCACGCCCCCGTACACGGAGCGCGACTACTTCGACTACCTCGACGGCAAGAAGCGCTATGACGGCGTGGCCAGTCTGCTGCGCAGCCGCGACGTCGAGGTGCCGTGGGGCGATCCCGCCGACCCGCCGACGGCCGATACGGTGTGCGGCATCGGCAACCGCAAGAACGAGGTGTTCTCGCGGCTGCTGCGGGCCGAGGGGATCGTGGCGTACCCCGGCTCGGTCGCGCTGCTGGACGAGCTGGATGCCGCGGGCACGCCTACCGCGGTGGTGTCCAGTTCGAAGAACGCCGAAGAGGTGCTGCAGTCCGCCGGGCTTCGCGCACGGTTCCCTGTGGTGATGGACGGCGTCATCGCCGAACGCGACCACCTCGCCTCCAAGCCGGCGCCGGACGTGTTCGTCGAGGCCGCGCGGATGCTCGGCGTCGATCCCGCCCGGAGCGCCGCGATCGAGGACGCCATCAGCGGAGTTCAGTCCGCCGCCGCCGGCGGTTTCGCCCTGGTGATCGGCGTCGATCGGGGCACCGGCCCGGATGAGCTGCGCCGAGCCGGCGCGCACGTCGTGGTGGACGACCTTGCGGCACTGGTGCGCCGCCCCGAATCCTCCCCCCAGACCGATGCCCAGGAGCTTCCCGAATGATCGACCGCGACCGCTTTCCCGTCGACCCGTGGAACCTCGTCGAGACGAGCTTCTCGATGGAGGATGTCGGCGTGACCGAGACGATCTTCGCGGTCGGCAACGGCTACCTGGGACTGCGCGGCAACCAGATCGAGGGCCGCTTCGCGCAGGAGCACGGCACGTTCATCAACGGATTCCATGAGACCTTCCCGATCCGTCACGCCGAGCAGGCGTTCGGGTTCGCGGAGGTCGGGCAGACCATCATCAACGCCCCCGACGCGAAGGTGATGCGGGTCTACGTCGACGACGAGCCCCTCTCGCTGGACACCGCGGACGTGCGCGAGTATCGCCGCGTCCTGGACATGCGTGCGGGCGTGCTGCATCGCCGCATCCGCTGGACCACCCCGTCGGGCAAGGACGTGCTGGTCGAGGATGACCGCCTGGTCTCGTTCGAGGAGAAGCACCTCGCGATCCTCCGCCTCGAGGTGACCGTGCTCAACGCCGACGCCCCCGTCACCGTCAGCTGCCAGGTGATCAACCGGCAGGACGGCGAGAACGTGTACGGGGGCACCACGACGGCGTCCAAGAAGTCCGGCTTCGACCCGCGCAAGGCCGAGCGGATCCACCAGCGCGTCCTGCAGCCGCAGGAATACTGGCAGGACAAGGGCCGATCGGCACTGTCGTACCAGGTGACCGAGTCCGAGATGACGATGGCGGTCGTCGCAGACCACGTGGTGGAGACCGAGAACGAATACACCCACCGCACCCTCGTCGAACCCGATATCGCCAAAGACGTCTTCCGCGTCCAGGCTCGCGCGGGCGTGCCGATCCGCATCACCAAGCTCGTGAGTTACCACACCTCCCGGGGCGTTCCGGCCCGCGAGCTGGTCGACCGCTGCCGGCGGACGCTGGATCGGATCGAGGTCGAAGGCGTCGAGCTGCAGTACGAGCGTCAGCGTCTCTGGCTCGAGGGCTTCTGGTCGCGTTCGGACGTGCGCATCGGCGGACACGACGACCTGCAGCAGGCGACCCGCTGGTGCCTGTTCCAGCTCGCCCAGGCCGCGGCGCGCGCCGACGGACTGGGCATTCCCGCCAAGGGCGTCACCGGCTCCGGCTACAGCGGTCATTACTTCTGGGACACCGAGATCTACGTGCTGCCGTTCCTGGCGTACACGACGCCGCTGTGGGCGCGCAATGCGATCCGGATGCGGTATCTGATGCTCCCGGCCGCCCGCCGCCGCGCGCACCAGCTGAATGAGCACGGCGTGCTGTTCCCGTGGCGGACCATCAACGGCGAAGAGGCATCCGCCTATTACGCCGCCGGCACCGCGCAGTACCACATCAACGCCGACGTGTCCTTCGCGCTGGCCAAGTACGTGCGCGCGACCGGAGACATCGAGTACCTGCACCGCGAGGGTGTGGACATCGTGGTCGAGACGGCCCGGCTGTGGGCGACGCTCGGGTTCTGGCGCACCAGCGACACCGACGGCGAAGAGTCCTTCCACATCCACGGCGTGACCGGACCGGACGAATACACCACGGTCGTCAACGACAACCTCTTCACCAACGTGATGGCACGCTTCAACCTCCGCTTCGCCGCGCGCACCGTACGGGAGATGGCCGAGGACGACCCGGAGGCCTACCGCGCGATGACCGACCGGCTGGGGTTGGATCCCTCCGAGCCGGAGGGATGGGAGCGGGCCGCGGAGGCCATGCACATCCCGTTCAGCCCGGCCCTCGGCATCCATCCCCAGGATGCCGTGTTCCTGGAGCGCGAGGTGTGGGACCTGGAGCACACCCCCGCCGATCAGCGTCCGTTGCTGCTGCACTTCCACCCGCTGGTGATCTACCGGTACCAGGTGCTCAAACAGGCGGACGTCGTGCTGGCGCTGTTCCTGCAGGGCAACCACTTCTCGGACGAGGACAAGCTCGCCGACTTCGAGTACTACGACCCGCTGACCACCGGCGATTCGACCCTTTCGGCGGTGGTGCAGGCGATCCTCGCCGCCGAGGTCGGCTACCAGGACCTTGCGCTGGAGTACTTCCGCGAGTCGATCTTCGTCGACCTCGGCGATCTGCACCACAACGCCGCAGACGGGGTGCACGTCGCCTCGGCCGGCGGCGTGTGGACGGCGCTCGTCTCGGGCTTCGGCGGCATGCGCGATCACTTCGGCGAGCTCACCTTCGATCCCCGGCTGCCGGCGGACTGGCCGGAGCTGTCGTTCAAGCTGCAGTGGCACGGCACGGCGCTGGATGTGAGCATCACGCGCGACCAGTTCCGCATCCGCGCGGGCGAGGGCGATCCGCTGGTGTTCAGCGTGCGCGGCAAGCCCTTCGCGATCGGCGCGGGCGAGGAGGTCGTCGTTCCCCTCGTCGGCCAGGGTCCGGTGATCCCCGGGCGACCATCGCTCAAGCAGTTCGCGGACGTCCGCCGCGAAGACGGGACGCTGCTGTCTGCATCGGTGCCCACCGTCACCACGAGCATCCCGGTCATCGGTGCGACGGCGGATGTGGAGCACGGCGCGGACGCGTGATCGCCACACCGCGGGGGATCCGCCGGGGTGCGCGGATCGGGACGAACGCAGCGGGATCGTCCCGATCAGGCCGCATCCGGGGATTCGCCGCGCGCCGCGGCAGGGGTCCGCATCGCCCCGACGCGATGTCGTTCGCACGCCGTAGGCTGGGGGAGTGACGACTGCTCTCTACCGCCGATACCGTCCTGAGGCGTTCGGCGAGATGATCGGGCAGTCTCAGGTCACCGAACCGCTGATGACGGCGCTGCGCAGCGATCGCGTCGGCCACGCCTACCTCTTCTCCGGTCCCCGCGGCTGCGGCAAGACCACCTCCGCGCGCATCCTCGCCCGGTGCCTCAACTGCGCTCAGGGGCCGACCGACACCCCGTGCGGCGTGTGCGACAGCTGCGTCGAACTGGGGCGCGACGGCGGCGGCTCCCTGGATGTCGTGGAGATCGACGCGGCCAGCCACAACGGCGTCGATGACGCCCGCGACCTGCGCGAGCGCGCCGTGTTCGCCCCCGCCCGCGACCGCTTCAAGATCTTCATCCTCGACGAGGCGCACATGGTCACCCCGCAGGGCTTCAACGCTCTGCTGAAGCTCGTCGAAGAGCCGCCCGATCACGTCAAGTTCATCTTCGCCACCACCGAGCCCGAGAAGGTCATCGGGACGATCCGCTCGCGCACGCACCACTATCCGTTCCGCCTGGTGCCGCCCGCCGCGATGCTCGATTACGTGCAGACCCTATGCGAGGCCGAAGGCGTCACCGTCGAGCCGGGCGTGCTGTCGCTCGTGGTCCGCGCCGGCGGTGGGTCGCCCCGCGACACGCTCTCGCTCCTGGACCAGCTGATCGCCGGTTCCGAAGGGACCCTGGTGGAGTACGCGCGGGCGGTGTCCCTGCTCGGCTACACGCACGCAGAGCTGCTGGACGAGGTCGTGGACGCGTTCGGCGCCGCCGATGCCGCGGCCGCCTTCGCCGCCGTGGACCGCGTGGTGCAGACGGGGCAGGACCCGCGTCGGTTCGTCGATGACCTCCTGGAGCGGCTGCGCGACCTGATCGTGATCGCCGCCACGGGTCAAGGCGCGGGCGCCGTGCTGCGCGGGGTGTCCGCGGACGACCTCGCGCGGATGACACGCCAGGCCGAGCTCTTCGGCTCCCTGCGGCTCTCGCGCACCGCCGACCTGGTCGTGGCCACCCTCGACGAGATGAACGGCGCCACCTCGCCCCGCCTGCAGCTGGAACTGATGGTCGCGCGCGTCCTGGCACAGACCGCCGCGGCCGCCGGGGCTGCTGCGCCGAGTCCGGCCGTCCCGCGGGCCGCTCCGGCAACGCCGGCTGCGGCTGCGCCCGCCCCGGCCGCGCCCGCCCCGGCTCCGCCCGCTGCGGCTGCGCCCGCCCCGGCAACGCGGGCTCCGGCTGCGCCCGCTGCGGCAACGCCGGCTGCGGCTGCGCCCGCTGCGGCACCCGCTCCTGCTGCGGCGCCCGCCGCGCCGGATCCTGCTGCCCCGGCGCCTTCCTCTTCCCCCGCGCCCGCGCCAGCCCCCACCGGGCCGGTCACGCTCCAGCACATGCGGGATGCCTGGCCCGAGGTTCTTGCGGGCCTCGAGTCCAAGAGCCGGTCCTCCTGGCTCATCGCGTCGGTGGCCCGCGTCACGGCGCTCGCCGGCGACGTGCTCACCCTGTCGTTCCAGAGCCAGTCCGATGTCGCACGGTTCAAGAAGCTCTCCGCCGGTGCCGGACCCAGCGAAGACCTCCGCCAGGCGATCCTCGCGGTCCTCGGCATCCGGGTGAAGTACCTGGCCAAGCACGACAGCGACGCCGGCCCCGGGCCGGGAGCGGCCACGCCGGCACCCGCTCCGGCGACCGTTGCCGAGCCGCCGCGGCCACCCTCTGCCGTCCCCGCCCGCGCCGCCGCGGCCGCGCCGGTCACCGAGTGGGTCGTCGCGGCGATCCCCAGCGACGACGACGCGCCCCCGGCCGATGACCCCGAGCCCCCGGCATCCGTGGCGCAGTTCGCCGTCGATGACGAGCCCGAGGACGCCGCCGCGCGTGCACACGTCGCGACGCTCGCTCCGCCGCGGGAGGGCGAGGTGCTGCCGGCACAGGACATCGCGCCCTCGATGCCGACCGAGGACGAGGACCAGGACGAGACGGATGCCGTGACCGACGTGCCGGTGCCGCCCGTGGTGGCGCCGCCGATGCCGACCAGCGCACGGCAGTCCGCCGCCGGCTCGCAGCGCTACGGCGAAGCGGTCGTCCGCCAGGTGCTGGGTGCGCGCTTCGTGCGCGAGGAGCCCTACGAGCCGCCGACGAGGTTCAGCTGACCATGTACGACGGCATCGTCCAGGATCTGATCGACGAGTTCGGGCGTCTTCCCGGGATCGGCCCGAAGTCGGCTCAGCGCATCACCTTCCACATCCTCCAGACCCCGTCCTTCGACGTGTCACGGCTGGCCCAGCTGCTGGCCGAGGTGCGCGAGAAAGTGCGGTTCTGCGAGATCTGCGGCAACGTCTCCGAACAGGACCGCTGCGGCATCTGCCGCGACCCGCGCCGCAACCCGGCCGTGATCTGCGTCGTCGAAGACGCCAAGGACGTTGCGGCGATCGAGCGTACGCGTGAGTTCCGCGGGCTTTACCACGTGCTCGGCGGTGTCATCAGCCCGATCGCCGGGATCGGGCCGGAGGATCTGCGCATCACCCAGCTGATGCAGCGTCTGGCCGACGGCACGGTCCAGGAAGTGATCCTCGCCACCAACCCGAACCTCGAGGGCGAAGCGACCTCCACCTACCTCAGCCGTCTGCTGCACACCCTCGAGATCTCCGTCACACGCCTGGCCTCCGGGCTGCCCGTCGGTGGAGACCTGGAGTACGCCGACGAAGTCACGCTCGGTCGTGCCTTCGAAGGTCGTCGCGCGGTCTGATGATCGCCGCGACCCAGCGCTTCGGCGCCCGCGGCTGGGTGCTCTTCGCCGCGATGGCGGTGCTGTGGGGGATGCCCTACCTGTTCATCAAACAAGCGGTCGACTCGTACTCGCCCGCGTCGGTTGTCGTGGGACGCACGCTCCTGGCTGCGCTGCTGCTGCTTCCGTTCGCGCTGCGGCAGAAGGCGCTGCGCCCCGCTTTCGCGAAGGTCGGGTGGGTGCTGCTGTTCGCGGGGATCGAGATGGCGGTGCCGTTCCTGCTGCTGGGGCATGCCGAACTGACGCTGCCGTCCGGCCTGACGGGCCTGCTGGTGGCCACCGTGCCGCTGTTCGCGGCGATCATCGCCTTCGCCGGTGGCGACAGAGCGGTCCTGCGGCCCGCCCGCACCATCGGCCTGGTCGTCGGGTTCGCGGGGGTCGGGATCATCGTCGCCGGTCCCGGACTGGCCACCGGCGGTGCCGCCGGCCTGCTCGCGATCGGCGAAGTGCTGATCGTGGCGATCTGCTACGCCATCGCACCGTTCATCGTGGCTCGCAAGCTCACCGGCGTGCCGGCGCTCGGTACGATCACCATCTCGCTGGCCGCGGTCGGGATCTTCTACCTCCCCATCGCGCTGCTCACCCAGCACGAGGTGCCCACGCTCCAGAGCACCGTGTCGTTGGCGGCGCTCGCGGTGCTGTGCACGGCGGTCGCTTTCATCGTCTTCTTCGCCCTGATCGATCACGTCGGTCCGGCGCGGGCGCCGCTGTTCACCTACGTCAACCCGGTGGTGGCCATCCTGCTGGGCGTGCTCATCCTGGGCGAGGAGCTCCACGTCGGCCTGCTGATCGGCTTGCCGCTGGTGATCCTCGGCTGCTGGTTGGCGGCGACCGGCGGCACGGTGCGGACCCGCGAGCCGCCCGGCAAGCTCCCGCCGGTGGCCGCGGGCTGAGCGGACGGTCAGCGCAGCACTTCGACCAGAACGACCCAGGACACTACGATCGCCGCGACGATCGCCAGAAGGCAGCCGGCGGCCGCCAGCAGCAGACCCGACGGATGCGCGGCCATCACGGCGATCGCGCCGGCCAGGTAGGTCAGGATCGGCAGGAAGCCGAGCACGGACTTCGGCAGACGTGCGCGGGCGGCCGGGTCCGGGTCGGCGAAGATCGCGCGCGTCGCGAGCACCTGGAACGCCCCCGCGCCGACGGTGGCGGCCATCAGCAGAACCCCGAACCAGATCGGTGTGATCTCCGGGATCAGCCCGAGCGCGGACGCCACGATCGCCAGGACGAGGGCGGCGATGCCGGCCGCGAGGCGTGCGGTCAACGCGCGCGTCTTGATGATCTGTGCGATGTTGACGCTCGCGGCGACGATCACCAACCCGGCCAGCGCCGCCGTCGCGCCGACCATCGCCACGTTGAACTCGGCCCACGCCTCGAACTCCGCCATGCTCGGGATGCTATCGCGACGGTCCGGACGCGCGGGCACGTGACAGGGCGCGACGAACAGGGCACGATGGTCAGCAACTCACACCGGCGTGGGAGGCCCCATGGATGCGAACCCTGATCCGACGCACCGGACGGTGGCCCTCGTGGGCGGCCCCGGTTCCGGCAAGACGACGCTCGCGGAAGCGCTGCTGTTCCGCAGCGGGGCGATCCCGCGCCGCGGATCGATCGAGCACGGCACCACCGTCTGCGACCACGATCCCGAGGAGATCGCCCGCCAGACGACGCTGGCGATCTCGCTGGCCCACATGCCGTGGGCACCGGCGGAAGGCACCGAGCGGGCGATCACCCTGGTGGACACCCCGGGGCATCCCGACTTCATCGGAGGCGTGGACACGGCCCTGGCGGTGGCGGATGCCGCAGCCGTGGTCGTCAGCGCGGTGGACGGGGTCACCGCGGGCACGCGCGCGGTGTGGGCCGCTGCCCAGGCAGCCGGCCTGCCACGGATCGTCGTGGTCACCCAGGAGGACCGCGCCCGCGCCGACTTCCGCCGTGTGCTGGGCGAGCTGCGCGCCGCTTTCGGTGATCACCTGTGGCCGCTGGAGCTGCCGATCGGAGAAGAGCAGGACTTCCACGTCGTCGCAGACCTCCTGAGCGAGCATGCCCTCGTCTACGACGACACCGGCCACTCCCACCAGGAGCCGGTCCCTGCCGCGGCGGAGGCCGAGGAGCACGACCTGCACGTGAGCGTGACCGAGGAGATCGTCTCCCACGACGACGCGCAGCTCGAGGCGTACCTGGACGGCAATGAACCGACACCGGCTGAGCTCGAGCGCACGCTCGCCCACGAGGTCGCCTCCGGCGAGACGGTGCCGGTGCTGCTCTGCTCCGGCCTCACCGGAACCGGTGTCGACCGCGTCGCCGATCTGCTGTGCGCGCTGACGCCGGCCGCACGCGACCACGACAGCCGGATCGTGATCGGCGCCGCCGCGGACGGCGCCGCCGGCACCGAGGTCAGGGTCGCACCCACACCCGATGGCGAGACCGTCGTGCACGTCTTCCGCACGGTGGCCGACGCGTTCGTGGGGCAGATCGCCATGCTGAAGGTCCTCTCCGGAACGCTGCGCCCCGGCGACCGCCTGCGCAACGCCACGACGGGCGCCGAAGAGCGGATGCCGGCCCTGTTCCGGCTCCGCGGCGCCCAGCATCTGCCTGCCGACGCCCTGCGCACCGGCGACGTCGGTGCCGTCGCCAAGCTGGTCGGCTCGCCCACGGGGTCTGTGCTGTGGTCACGGCAAGGCAGCGGACGTCCCGCGCCGCTTCCGTCCCGGCATCCCGTCTACGCCGTCAGCCTCACCCCGGCCACGCAATCCGATGACGCCAAGCTCTCCACCGCGCTGGCGCGCCTGCTCGCCGAGGACCCGACGCTGCGGCTGGACCGGGCGGCGGGCCAGACGCTCCTGCGCGGGCTGGGGGAGACGCACGTCGCGGTCGCGGTGGAGCGGCTCGCGCGCGTCCTCGGCGTGAACGTCACGACCGGTCCCGCACCGGTCGCCTACCGGGAGACGATCGCCCGCGCCGCGCAGGCGGAGGGGAAGCTGAAGAAGCAGTCCGGAGGGCACGGCCAATTCGCGGTGGTGCAGCTGCGGGTGAGCCCCCTCCCGCCGGGAGGCGGTTTCGAATTCGTGGACGCGGTCGTGGGCGGCGCGGTGCCCCGGTCGTACATCCCCGCGGTGGAGAAGGGCGCACGGGACGCGCTGGCTGCCGGGGGACCCCAGGGTCATCCCGTCGTCGACGTGCGCGTCGAGCTGTTCGACGGCAAGTCGCACTCCGTGGACTCCTCCGAGATGGCCTTCCGGACGGCCGCCTCGATCGGCGTCAAGGCGGCGCTGGCCGAAGCCGGCTCGGTGGTGCTCGAACCGGTGTCGATCGTGACCATCACGGTGCCGGCAGCCCTGCAGGGACCGGTCCTCACCGACCTGTCCTCACGGCGGGCGCACGTGAACGCCACCGAATCGACCGACGACGGGGGGACGCGCATCGTGGCGAGCGTCCCCGAGGCCGAACTCGGACGGTACGTGCTGGATCTGCGCTCGCTGACCGGTGGCCAAGGGCAGCTGACCATCACGCCGGACCGGTACGAGCGAGCTCCCAGCACCGCCAGGGCGTAGCGGTCGCAGACCGACTCATGGACGGGCCGGCGCGGCGGGATCCGTAAGATGGTGCGTTGGGCGCGGCATCCGATCGCCCGTTCTTGACCACATGCGCGTCGCTTCGGTGACGCGACTCCGGGAGCTTCATCGTGGCGTTGTTCGTCCAGAAATACGGCGGGTCCTCCGTCGCCGATGCCGAGAGCATCAAGCGCGTCGCCAAACGGATCGTCGACACGCGACGCGCCGGACACGACGTGGTCGTCGCCGTCAGCGCCATGGGCGACACGACCGACGAACTGCTGGACCTGGCCGCGCAGGTGGCCCCCATTCCGGCGCCGCGCGAACTGGACATGCTCCTCTCCAGCGGAGAACGCATCTCGATGGCGCTGCTGGCCATGGCTATCCACTCGATGGGCTTCGAGGCACGCTCGTTCACCGGCTCGCAGGCGGGGATGATCACCGACGCCACGCACGGTGCCGCCCGGATCGTCGATGTCACGCCCGTGCGGTTGCGCGAGGCGCTGGATGAGGGCGCGATCGTGATCGTCGCCGGGTTCCAGGGCTTCAACCGCGACACCCGCGACATCACCACGCTGGGCCGGGGTGGGTCAGACACGACGGCCGTCGCGCTGGCCGCCGCCCTGGACGCCGATGTGTGCGAGATCTACAGCGACGTGGACGGAGTGTTCACCGCAGACCCGCGGGTGGTGCCGCGCGCGCAGAAACTCACCTCGATCTCCAGCGAGGAGATGCTCGAGATGGCCGCGAACGGCGCCAAGGTGCTGTACATCCGTGCCGTGGAGTACGCCCGCCGGCACGGGGTGCTCATCCACGCGCGATCCACGTTCAGCTCGGGCGACGGCACCTGGGTGCTCGGTCCGGGCATGGTGCCGCCCGCAGCCCCAGAAGGAGAACAGATGGAAGAGCCGATCGTCGCCGGAGTCGCGACCGACCTGAGCCAGGCCAAGATCACCGTCATCGGCGTGCCCGACGTTCCAGGCAAGGCGGCCGAGATCTTCAAGATCGTCGCGAAGTCCGGTGCGAATGTCGACATGATCGTGCAGAACGTGTCGGCCGCCTCGACCGGCCGCACGGACATCTCGTTCACGCTGCCGAAGGAGGACGCCGGCATCGCGCTGCGCGCGCTGGCGGCGGAACAGCCCGAGGTCGGGTTCGAAAGCCTCGTCCACGACGACCAGATCGGCAAGCTGTCGGTCGTCGGCGCGGGCATGCGCACGCATTCGGGTGTCTCCGCGACGCTGTTCGAGGCGCTGAGCGTCTCGGGCGTCAACATCGAGATGATCTCGACCAGTGAGATCCGCATCTCCGTCGTCGTCCGCGGCGACGATCTGGCCGAGGCTGCCCGCGTGGTGCACACCGCGTACGGCCTCGACGGCGACGCCGAAGCGGTCATCCACGCCGGCACCGGCCGCTGAGCCGCCGACCCACCTCGTTCCCCTGTCACGACACGCCGACGCGGCGTGCCGTTTGTGACGGGCGAGCGGTGACCGGGCCGACCGGCATCGAGGGACCGGGGCGACCGGCATCGAGCGGCCGGGGCGACCGGCATCGAGGGGCCGGGCCGACCGGCATCCGGCCCCGGCCGGTACAATCAGGCAACCCCGCGCACCGATGGCGTCTGCGCGCCCACTCTGCATCGAGGAACCCGTCATGACCCGCATCTCCGACTCAGGACTCTCCATCGCCGTCGTCGGCGCCACCGGCCAGGTCGGGGGTGCGATGCTCGACATCCTCGAGGAGCGCGGGTTCCCCGTCCGCGAGCTGCGCGCCTTCGCCACAGCGCGCTCCGCGGGCTCGGACGTCATCTTCCAGGGCAAGGCCGTGATCGTCGAGGACGTCGCCACGGCACACCTCGCCGGAATCGACATCGCCCTGTTCTCGGCGGGCGCCACCGGCTCCCGGGCGCACGCGCCCCGGTTCGCCGAGGCCGGCGCCACGGTCATCGACAACTCCAGCGCGTGGCGGATGGACCCGGACGTGCCGCTGGTGGTCAGCGAGGTGAACCCGCACGCGATCGCCGAGGCGCGCAAGGGCATCATCGCCAACCCGAACTGCACCACGATGGCCGCGATGCCGACGCTGAAGGTGCTCGACGCCGAGGCAGGGCTGGAGCGACTCATCGTCAGCACCTACCAGGCCGTCAGCGGGTCCGGTGTCGCCGGTGTCCAGGAGCTCCTCGGCCAGATCGAGGGCGTCATGGCGCAGGGCGATGTCGATCGCCTCGCGCGCGACGGCTCGGCACTGGATTTCCCGCAGCCGGACAAGTACATCGCGCCGATCGCGTTCGACGTCATCCCGTTCGCCGGCAACCTCGTCGACGACGGGTCCAACGAGACCGATGAGGAGAAGAAGCTGCGCAACGAGAGCCGCAAGATCCTCGAGCTGCCGGATCTCCGCGTGGCCGGCACCTGCGTGCGCGTGCCCGTCTTCACGGGCCACTCGTTGAGCATCAACGTCGAATTCGCGCGCGAGATCACTCCCGAGCGGGCACGCGAAGTGCTCTCCGCTGCTCCGGGCGTCACGCTGGAGGAGGTCCCCACCCCGCTGCAGGCGGCCGGCAAGGACCCGAGCTTCGTGGGTCGCATCCGCGCCGACCAGTCCGCCCCCGAGGGCAAGGGGCTGGTGCTGTTCATCAGCAACGACAACCTGCGCAAGGGAGCCGCACTGAACGCGGTGCAGATCGCCGAGCTCGTCGCGGCGGGGCTGACCGCCGACGCCTGAGCCGCAGCCTCCGATTGCGCACACCGCGGTCCAGCGATAGGTGCGAGGACGACGGATGCCGGCCTCCCGCGCGTCCGGGGGACGGCCCGGCCGCGCCTAGACTTGTCTGGTGACAGAAACCGTCGATGTCGTTCTCATCGGTGGCGGCATTATGAGCGCCACCCTGGGCACGCTCCTCTCTGAGTTGCAGCCCGACTGGAAGATCGTCGTCTACGAACGACTCCACGACGTCGGTCTGGAAAGCTCCAACGCGTGGAACAACGCCGGGACCGGTCACGCCGCGCTGTGCGAGCTGAACTACACGCCCGAGGGTCCGGACGGCAGGATCGATCCGTCCAAGGCCATCTCGATCAACGAGCAGTTCCAGCAGAGCAGGCAGTTCTGGTCCTCGCTCGTGGAGGAGGGCGCGCTGGATGCCCCCTCGACCTTCATCAACTCCACGCCGCACATGACCTTCGTGCGGGGCGAGAAGGATGTCACGTTCCTCAAGAAGCGGTACGAAGCGCTGAAGGACCAGCCGCTGTTCGCCGGCATCCAGTACAGCGAGGACTCGCGCGTCATCAACAAGTGGGCGCCGCTGCTGATGCAGAAGCGTCTGGCGGGCGAGCCGTTCGCCGCCACCCGGGTGCCTGCCGGCACCGACGTGGACTTCGGCGCCTTGACGCACCAGCTGTTCGACAATCTGCGCGAGCGCGGGGCGCAGGTCGTCACCAACCGCGAGGTGCGCAAGCTCAAGCGGATGAAGGATGGGACCTGGCGCATCAGATGGCGCAACTCGATCGGCAGCAGCCCGGGCGAGACGCGGGCGCGGTTCGTGTTCGTCGGCGCCGGCGGCTGGGCGCTCAAACTGCTGCAGCGCTCCGGCATCCCGGAGATCAAGGGCTACGGGGTGTTCCCCATCGGCGGACAGTGGCTGAAGACCAGCAACCCCGCCCTGGTGGCCAAGCACAAGGCCAAGGTGTACTCGCAGGCCTCGGTCGGCGCGCCGCCGATGTCGGTGCCGCACCTGGACACCCGCGTGGTCGACGGCGAGACCTCGCTGCTGTTCGGGCCGTTCGCCACGTTCAGCCCGAAGTTCCTCAAGAACGGTTCGATGCTCGACATCGTCTCGCAGGTACGCCCCAGCAACCTGTGGCCGATGATGAAGGTCGCCATCGACAACCCGTCGCTGATCACCTACCTGGTGGGTGAGCTGCTGAAGAACCACAAGAAGAAGGTCGACAGCCTGCGCACCTTCATGCCCACGGCCAAGGACGAGGACTGGGAGCTGCTGAACGCGGGTCAGCGCGCCCAGGTGATGAAGAAGGACCCCAAGAAGGGCGGCGTCCTCCAGTTCGGCACCGAAGTCGTCACCGGCGCGGATGGAACGATCGCCGGGCTGCTGGGCGCCTCGCCCGGTGCGTCCACGGCCGTGTCGATCATGCTGGGCCTGCTTCAGACCTGCTTCCCCGACCGCATCCAGGAGTGGGAGCCGCGCCTGCGCGTGCTCATCCCCAGCTACGGGCAGCAGCTCAACCCGCGTCCGGAGGTCGCCGAGGAGATCCTCTCCGAGACCGCGGAAGCCCTCGCCCTCACCGCCTGAGGGCTCGCGCCGCCCCGGCCGCGCGGCGTTGACCCGCGGCTGTGCCGCTCGCACCCGCCGGCGTCGCGGCGCGCACCCGCCCGGCGTCGCGGCTCGCGCCGGTTGCCGACACGGTGCGGCCCTAGGGTGGGGGGATGCGACTCAGGGGACGACGATCGCAGCGAGCGGTCGCGCTCCTGGTCGTGATCGGGATGGCGGCGCTGCTCTGGCCGGCACCCGCCAACGCCGTTGATGCACGCGGCGCGGAGCCGGCGGCCGTATCGGTGACGCCGGAGCTGGTCGCTCCCACGTCGGTCGAGGATTTCGCCTACGACTCCTTCGAGGCGGACTACTATCTCGTGCGCGGCACCGGCGGCCGGAGCCACCTGTTCACCACCGAGAAGATCGTCGCGCGATTCCCGGAGTTCGACCAGAACCGTGGCATCGTCCGGTCCATTCCCAAGGCGGACTCCGGCATCGCCCACGACACCCAGGTCATGGGCGTCACCGGGGCCGGAGGCGCCGCGATCCCGTGGTGGACCGAGCAGGATGATGACTGGGTCTACGTGCTCACCGGCGACGACTCGTACGTGCGCGGAACCCAGACCTATGTCATCTCCTACACGATGCGCGACGTCGTCCTGCGCTACGAGGACACCGACGCCGACGAATTCTATTGGGACACCGTCGGAACGGATCACGCTCAGCCGTTCGGTTCGGTCGCCGCGCGGGTTCACATCGGCGGGGATGCCGCGGCCGGTCTCCTCCCGGATCGGACGTACTGCTATGCCGGGCCGGAAGGCTCGACGGACACCTGCGAGTTCCAGCCCGCGACAGCAGCGGATTGGCCGGGGGAGGTCGCGGTCTGGGCGGCGTCGGTGGGCGCGATGGACACGGGGGACCGGTCCGTGTCGTTCACCGCCGGCGACGTCGACCTCGGGCCGGACGAGAACGTCACCGTCGCGATCGGGTTCGAGCCGGGCACGTTCGCTGCGCTGACCCCGCCGCCCCCGCCCCCGTACCCGTGGTGGGAGTGGATCCTCCCGGCCCTGGCGCTGCTGACCGGCGTCGGCGGGTTGGTCGTCGTGCTCGTGCTGCGGGTGCTGCTGCGGCGCAACCCGGACCGCTCCCCGGTGATCGTGCAGTACACGCCCCCGAAGGACGAATCGATCACTCTGTCGGCGGGGGTGCTCGATGTGCCGGAGCGCGCGATGGCCGCGCACTTGGTCGACCTCGCGGTGCGGGACGCGGTGGAGCTGCGTGCGTCCGGGGACCGGGAGGATCCGGAGGATTTCGAGGTGATCCTGCGCAGCAGGGACGGACTCGAGCACGACGATCTGCGCGTCCTGGACACGCTGTTCGCACGGAAGGCCAAGCCGGGAGCGGGGGTGGACCTCGGCAGGTTCGCCGAGAAGCCACCGGCGCGCGCGGTCACCTACGTCCGACGCATCGACGAGTACACGCTCCAGCGCGGCTATCGCAGCAGGCTCCCGGCCTGGATCGGTTCGGTGCGCATCGCGACCGGCATCCTCGGCTTCGTTCTCGCGATGCTGCTGCTGACGCTGGCCGACACCTCGTACGAAGTCCTGGCCGAGCTGTCTCCGGTCGGCGGGGCGGTGTACGCCGCGGCGATCGTCAGCGGCTTCTTCGCATTCATCGGCCTTCCGTTCATCCGGCTGCCGAAGACCACGCTCACCGTGGCGGGCGGCATCCATCAGACCTACCTGGACGGCATCCGCGAGTACCTCCGGCTCGCCGAAGCGGATCGCCTGCGCGCCGCGCAGTCGCCGCAGACGGCCGATCTGGTCTCATCCGGCCGCCGCACGTTCGGTGAGACGCCCAACGCGCCGGGGGACAGCATCGTCAATGTCTACGAGCGGCTCCTGCCGTACGCCGTCCTGTTCGGAATGGAACGCGAGTGGGTGAAGGTGATCCGCAGCGCATCCCCGGTCGCGGACGCTGCGGCGACCCTGCCGCTGCTGGACGCGGTGTCGTCGCGTTCCCTGCAGGACGCGTCATCCTCGATCGGCAGGCTGGCGGCCACGCCGGTCTCGAGCCCGCGCTCCTCCGGCGGCTCGTCATCGGGTTCGAGCTGGTCCTCCTCGGGCGGCTCGTTCGGCGGCGGCTCGTCCGGCGGCGGCGGTGGCGGCGGCGGGTTCGGAGGCCGGTGAGCCGGGGGCGCTGACGGCGACTACGCTCGGCACGTGGCAAAACTGTACTTCCGCTACGGTGCGATGAACTCGGGCAAGTCCTCCTCGCTCCTGCAGGCGGCCCACAACTACGAGGAACGCGGACAGCACGTGCTGATCGCCAAGCCGGCGATCGACACCAAAGAGTCCGACAAGATCTCCAGCCGACTCGGCATGTCACGGACCGTCGACTTCCTCATCCCGCCGGATGCCGATCTGCGCGCCCTGTTCGCCGAGCACCGCGCACGTGTGCAGCAGTCCGCCGCCGAAGCCCTGTTCCCCGAGCAGACGCCGTCCGGGCGGCCCGTCGATGTCGCCTGCCTGCTGATCGATGAGGCGCAGTTCCTCACGCCCGCCCAGGTCGATGACCTGCTGAGGATCGTCGTGCTGGACGGCGTCCCGGTGCTCGCCTACGGCATCCGCACCGATTTCCGCACCGAGGCCTTCCCCGGCTCGCGGCGGCTGCTGGAGCTGGCGCACAGCCTCGAGGAACTGAAGACGATCTGTCGCTGCGGACGCAAGGCCATCTTCAACGCGCGCCTCGTCGGCGGTCGGTTCGTCTTCGACGGCGATCAGGTCGCCATCGACGAGCTCTCCGCCGACCGGGTGACCTACGAGTCGATGTGCGCGGAGTGCTACCTCCGCGAGTCCGGCGGACGCCTCGACGGGCGCTGAGCTTCACCGACGCCGTTCCGCGCCGGCGTGCATCCGGATGCTCGGTAGCATCGAGTGATGCGAGTTCTCCTTGCCGGTGGCGCCGGATACATCGGCGCGCACACCGCCGTGTCCCTGCTGGATGCCGGCCACGAGGTGGTGCTGCTGGACGATCTGTCCGGGACGAGTGCGATCGCGGCCCAACGCGTCGCAGCGATCACCGGCAAGGATGCTCCGCTCGTCGCGGGCGATGCCTCCGACGACGCGGTCCTGGCGGGTGTGTTCGCCGATCACGGCCCCATCGATGCGATCGTGCACCTGGCCGCGTTCAAGGCGGTCGGGGAATCGACCCTGAAGCCCCTCGAGTATTACGCCAACAACCTGGACACCACCTTCGCGCTGCTGCGCGCGGGCCTGCGCCACGGCATCCGCTCGTTCGTCTTCTCCAGCACCGGCACCGTCTACTCCGACCCCGCGGACCTCCCGTTCACCGAGGAATCCACGACCAGCATCGATCTGTCCAACCCGTACTCGAAATCCAAGCGGATCAACGAGGTCGTGCTCGCCGACGTCGCCCGGGTCAACCCCGAGCTGAACGTGACGGTGCTGCGGTACTTCAACCCGGTCGGCGCGCACCCCAGCGGTCTGATCGGGGAGGATCCGGCCGGCATCCCGAACAACCTGATGCCGTTCGTGGCGCGCGTCGCGGTCGGCAAGCTCGACCGCATCGGCGTGTTCGGCGCGGACTACGACACCCCGGACGGCACCGGCCTGCGCGACTACATCCACGTCGTCGACCTGGCCGACGGCCACGTCACCGCACTGGAGCAGGCCCGGCCCGGCTTCGCCGTCTACAACCTGGGCACGGGCACGCCGGTCAGCGTGCTCGAGCTGATCGCGTCCTTCGAGAAGGCGGTGGGTCACGAGCTGCCCAAGCAGATCCTCGATCGCCGGCCCGGGGATGTGGCGGCGACCTACTGCGACCCGTCCAAGGCGGAGCGCGACCTGGGCTGGAAGGCGCAGCTCACGATCGATGACTCCTGCCGCGACTACTGGAACTGGCAGTCCCAGAACCCCGACGGCTACGCGACCGCCTGACACCGGACACCTGGCCGCTGTCGCTGTCGCTGTCGCTGTCCGCTGTCGCATCGGTGTCCCGATTTCGCAGCTTATGGGCCGCTATCGGGTGTTGATTCGGGACATCGGCGACGTTACGCGGGCTTGGGAGAGCGTGCCGGGCGCCGGCGCGGAGGAAGCGGGACCAGCATCGACGTGGACCGCCGGTAGTCGGCGTACGCGGGGTACTTCGAGGCCGAGATCGACTCCGTGAAGATCGTCGATCCGATGAACAGCAGGGTCAGCAGGGCGGCTCCGACGATCGTCCAGTTCAGCGCACCGCCCCACACGCCCAATCCGGATGCCACGGCCGCCGTCGCTCCGATCGCATAGAACGTCCACCACTGCGCCTGCTCGAAGAAGAAGTTCGGGTGACGGCTGTATCGGAACAGCCCCGACGTGACGAAACCGGGCTCGAGGCGACCGCCTGCGGCGGCCTTGGCGCGATGGAAGTCCCACTGCTGCTGGTCGGCGACGAACTCACCGACCAGGAACGCGGCGAACAGGACCGCGAACACCACATCCCACCCGTTGAGCGCCGCGGGATGCTGCCATGCCATCAGAGCCGGAAGCGTGATCAGCACGAGCAGCGCGTTCTGGTACAGCACGATGAACAGAAGATTGAAGACCTGGAACTGCCAGGGCTTCATCCGTGCGCGCAGGATGGCCCAGCGGTAGTCCTCCATGCCGGTGTACCCGCCCTTGCGGGCGAAGTTGAACGTCAGTCGGACCGCCCACGCCGTGACCAGCACCGCCATCAGGATCAGACGCGCAGCGTCGATGCCGGCGGTGATCCCGGCCACGGCGAAGATCCACACGTACACGGCCGGCACGATCGACCAGAGGCGGTCCACCCAGGAGGTGTCCTTCGTGATGAGTGACGCGATCCAGCAGAACGCGCACGTCAGCGCGGCGACGATCACGACGATGGCCAACGGGTCCATGGCACCAGAGTAGGCGACGGCGCAGTCAACGCGCATGCACACACGACGTGTCCGTGAATCCCTGTGGATGGGGATATCTGCCCATCAGGGCTGGATGCCGCCGTGGTTAGGATGGACTTTCTGCCCCGCACCGCGTCACGCACCCGCAGTGCGGGCGCAGAGAGCCGGTGCGGATGGCCGGCCAGGGGCGATGCATCACGACATCAGGGCATTAGGGGAGAACAGCGGATGAAGGCCTTGTCGTGGATGCGTGCGCGCCCCAAGGCGCTCGCGTCGGCGGCCGGCGTCACCGTGGGCGTCGTCGCGATCACCACGATGGCTTTCAGCTACGAGGGCTTCCCGACCACAAAGGTGGACCTGAACGACGGCGGCGTCTGGATCACCAAGACCTCCAGCCTGCTGGTCGGGCACTTCAACCACGAATCCACCGTGCTGGATGGCGGTCTGCGCACCACAGGCGAGAACTACGACATCCTGCAGGACGCCACGAATGTGCTGGTCGTCGACGAGGGCGGTTCCACTGTCACCGCGGTCGACCCCGCTCGGGTCTCGTTGGGCGATTCCGCCGGCATCCCCAGCGCCGCGAAGGTGTCGCTGGGCAACAAGACAGCCGCCATCCTGGACACGAAATCCGGCGCCCTGTGGGTGGTGCCGGTACGGGGTATCGCGTCGTTCGAGATCGAGGCGGCCGATCCGGTCGCCGAGCTCGGCGAGAACGCGGATGTCGCGGTCGCAGTGGACGGCACCGTCTTCGCCCTGTCGACCGCGCGCGGCGAGGTCGTCACCGTGTCCGTCGACAACGAAGGCGAGGCGCTGGAGCCCTCGACCGCGTCGCTGGGCGAGCTCGACTCGTCCGCGCAGTCGACCATCACCGCCGTGGGGCGCACTCCGGTCGTGCTCGATGCGGCGGCCGGAGCCGTGCTGACGCCCGGCGGATTCCGGACTGAGATTCCCGACGCCGACGGCGCCGTGCTGCAGCAGGCCTCGGCGGAGACCGATGCCGTCGCCGTGGCGACCGGGTCTGCCCTGGTGCGCGTGCCCCTCGACGGCGCAGATCCTTCCATCACGGATGCCGGTGGACAGGGCGCCCCCGCAGCCCCTGTCTGGTTGCGTGGGTGCACGTACGGCGCCTGGGCGGGGTCCGGGGCCTTCGTGCGGGACTGCGCCGGCAGCGCGAACGACGTCACCGCGGCGATTGAAGAGGCCGAGGAGTCGGCCAGCCTCATCTTCCGAGTGAACCGCGACGTGATCATCCTGAACGATGCCGTCGGCGGCGCCGCGTGGATGGCCAACGAGAGCCTTCAGCGCGTCGACAACTGGAACGATCTGACTCCTCCCGAGGGCGAGACCGAGAATGAGGAGGACTCGACGCAGGAGACGGTCGAGTCGACCCTGCCAGAGCGCAGCGAGGTGAACACCCCGCCGATCGCGGAGGACGATTCCTTCGGCGTGCGACCGGGCGGTTCGGCTCTGCTGCCGGTGATCGACAACGACAACGACCCGGACGGCGATGTCCTCGTCGCCACGATCTTGCAGCCGCAGCCGTCGATCGGCACGGTCCAGTCGATCTTCAACGGGGCCTCGCTGCAGATCGCCGTCGCCGAGGATGCCTCCGGTTCGGCCACGTTCGAATACGAAGTCGACGACGGTCGCGGCGGAAAGGACACGGCATCGGTCACGCTGGCCGTGCACGAAGAAGACGTGAACGGGCCACCGACGCCGAAGCGCAAGACCTCGCTCACGGTCGAGACCGGCGGAACCGTCTCCTACAACATCCTTCCGGACTGGATCGATCCCGACGGCGATGACATCTATCTGAAGGAGGTCGTGGCGGCCCCCGGTGACGAGGTCGACTTCAGCACCGACGGTCAGCTCACCTACAAGGCCACGGCGAGTCTGCAGGGCCGCAAGGACGTGCAGGTGACGGTCGCCGACGGCCTCGGCGAGCTGACGACGACCTCGATCGCCCTCGAGGTGCGCCCGCAGGGCACGACCAAGCCGAAGACGAACGCGGATCACGTGGTCACGCGGGTCGGAGAGCAGATCACCGTCGCGCCCCTGGCGAACGACACCAGCTCGGGTCGGGAACCTCTGCGCCTCGGCCGTGTGGACGAGGTCCCCGGCGCCACCGTCCTGCCCGACTTCACCAACAAGACCTTCTCGTTCACGGCCCCGACCGTCGGCGTCTACTACGTGCAGTACCTTGCGACTGCGGGGCCGGAGAACGGCGAGGGACTCGTCCGCATCGACGTGATCGATGCCGCAGATGTCGATCTGCCCCCGGTCGCAGTGCGGGACGTCGCTCTGCTGCCGACCGGTGGCGACGTGCTGATCGGGGTGCTCAACAACGACGCCGATCCGGCCGGCGGCATCCTCGTCGTGCAGTCCGTGTCGATCGAACCGGGCACGGGGGTCTCCGTCTCGGTGCTGAACCATGAGACGCTGCGCATCACGGATCAGGGCACCCTGGAGGAGCAGGTCCGCGTCACCTATCGGATCTCCAACGGCAAGCAGTCCGCCGAGGGCGAGGTCGTGGTGGTCCCGATCCCGGCGCCGGAGGAGATCCTGCAGCCGGTCACCGCCCCCGATACCGCCTACGTGCGGGCGGGGGACGTGGTGACGATCCCGGTGCTGGACAACGACACCCATCCCAGTGACGATGCGCTGCATGTCGCACCGGACCTCATCGAGCCGTTCGTCGATCCGGAGGACGGGGAGGCGTTCGTCTCGCAGGACACCGTGCGCTTCAGGGCGGGTCTGGAGGCCAAGACCGTCTACCTGACGTACGAGGCGGTCGACTCGCGTCAGCAGAAGGCCGCGGGCTACGTCACCATCCAGATCCTGCCGGTCGACGAGGAGACGAACGCGGCGCCGCGGCCGCGCGATCTCGTGGCCCGCGCGCTCTCCGGCACCGAGATCGACATCGCGGTTCCCCTCGACGGCATCGACGGTGACGGCGACTCGGTGGAGCTGCTGGACATCTCGTCGAGCCCGACCAAGGGTCGCATCGTCGAGGTTGCGCAGAACTACTTCAGCTACGAGGCCTTCGACGACTCGACGGGCGTGGACGTCTTCAAATACAATGTGCGCGACCGCCTCGGCAAGGAGGGCACCGCCACCATCCGCGTCGGCATCGCGCCGGCGGAGCAGGTGAACCAGGCGCCGTACGCGGTCAAGGACGCGGTCGTCGTGCGCCCGGGCCGCGAGATCGCCGTACCGGTCATGCTCAACGATTCCGACCCGGAGGGCGACAAGGTCTCGCTGGTCAAGAGCGGCCTGGAAGTCCCCGCGATCGACGGGCTGTCGGCGCGGGTCTCCGGCGACCGGGTGCTCGTTCAGGCGCCGGACAACGCGCTGGAGACGTCCCTGCAGTACACCATCACCGACACGCGCGGAGCCACGGCGACGGCGGTGCTGCAGATCACGGTGGATGAGGACGTCCCGCTCCAGGCGCCGGTCGCCCGCGACGACCGCCTCCGACCCATCGACCTCGAGGATGGCAGCCTTTCGGCGGATCTCGACATCCTCGACAACGACGAGGATCCCGACGGCACCACCGAGCACCTCGAGGTGGAGGTCGGTGCAGGAGGAACGCTCCTGGACAACGGCACCGTCACGGTGACCGTCACCGACCAGCTGCAGCTCATCCGCTACACACTCACGGACCAGGACGGCCTGCAGGCGTCGGCGTTCATCTTCGTCCCGTCGGAGGACGGACTGCGCCCGACGCTGACCTCGACCAAGCCGCTCGAGGTGATCAGCGGCGAGACGAAGGAAGTGCCGCTCTCGGAGTACGTCACCGTCGCCGGCGGCGGCGATGTCGTGATCACCGAGCACGCCAAGGTCAGTGCCGTGAACGCCGACGGCTCCGACCTGGTCAAGGACGAGCGGACGCTGGTCTACACCTCGGCGCCGGGATACTTCGGACAGGACGCGCTGACCTTCGAGGTCACCGACGGAACGGGTCCGGACGACCCCGACGGCCGCAAGGCGACGCTCAGCATCCCGATCAACGTGCTGCCGCCCGAGAACCAGCAGCCGAAGTTCGTCGGCGGTCAGATGAACGTCGCACCGGGCGAAGAAGCCGGCGTCCTCGACCTCGCCGCACTCACCGTCGACCCCGACCCGGAGGACGCCGGCACGCACGAGTACTCCCTCGCGGGCGGACAGGACAAGGGGATCACCGCGGAGATCGACGGCGACAGGCTCCTGGTGAAGGCCGCCTCCAACGCCAAGAAGGGTGCGGCGACGACGCTGACGCTCCGGATCAGCGACGGCGTGACCGACCCCATCGAGGGAGCGGTGCTGGTGCAGGTGACCGCATCGAACCGAGCGATGCCCGCTGCCAACACCGACACGATCGCGGAGGCCGATCAGGGCAAGGCCGTCACGGTTCCCGTTCTGGCCAACGACTTCAACCCCTTCCCGGAGACGCCGCTGAAGCTCCTCTCCGCGAACGTCGAGACCGGTTCGGGCAGCGCAAGCGTCAACGGCGACAATGTGGTGGTCACTCCGTCCGCCGACTTCGTCGGAACCCTCGTTGTGCGCTACACCATCCAGGACTCGACCGAGGATCCCGACCGCCAGGCGACCGGTCAGGTCGTGCTCACGGTGCAGGGCGTCCCTGCGGCGCCGGGTGCGCCGACGGTCACGAGCGTGCAGGATCGCACGGTCGTGGTCTCGTACGGCGCCCCGTCGAACAACGGCGCCGAGATCACGAAGTACACGGTGCGATCGGTGCAGGGCAGCGCCTACTCCAAGGACTGCCAGTCGACGACGTGCACGCTGGACAACCTGACGAACAACGTCGAGTACGTGTTCCAGGTGACCGCCACCAATCGGGTGGGCGAGTCGAAGCCGTCGGGTTCGTCGGCCGTCGCTCGTCCGGATGCGCGGCCGGACACCCCGAACCCGCCGACACTGGCCTTCGGTGACAGGTCGCTGCAGGTGGCCTGGACGACGCCGACGACACCCGGTTCACCGGTGGAGCGGTTCACGCTGGAGATCTCTCCCGCGCCGCCGTCGGGGATCACACGAAAAGAGGTCACCGGCAACGCCGTGACCTGGGAGGGCCTGGAGAACGGCGGCAACTATCAGGTGCGGGTGCAGGCGCACAACCGTGCGCCGGAGCCCTCGAGCTGGAGCAACTGGTCGGCGTCCGAGGTGCCGGCCGGTCCTCCGCTGGCGGGTTCGGCTCCGACGACGGCCGAGCTGCAGCCGGTCGGCAGCCAGGCCCAGATGCAGGTGAACTGGGCGACGCCGTCCGCGAACGGCGACGCGATCGACGCCTATCAGCTGGAGGTGTGGGAGGGATCCAGCCTGCAGAAGACCTTGACGCCCGGCGCAGGATCCAACAGCCAAGCCATCGTCGTGCCGACCTCCGAGAACGCGTACACGTATCGGATCCGGGGTCACAACAAGGCCGGCTGGGGTGAGTGGAGCGCCATGTCGGCCCCGCGCCGCGGCGTGATCGCCCCCTCGCCTCCGCAGGTCACCGGCGTCGCCGCCGCGGACCGCCAACTGACGGTGAGCTATACCCCCGGTGCGCGCAACGGCGCGCGGGCGGGTGAAGTGGCGTACCAGTACCGCCTGAACGGCGGCGGCTGGGCAGGATTCCCCGGCAATGGCGTCATCGGCGGCCTCGCCAACGGCACCTCTTACTCGGTCGAGATGCGGGCCGTCGCAACGGTGGATGGCGCGACGTACGCCGGAGGGGTCTCCAACTCCGTCGCCGAGGTCCCGTTCGGTCCTCCCGGCGCCCCCACGGCCGGCGCCAGGAACCTCGGTCAGAGCGTGGAAGTCACCTGGAATTCGGGAGGATCCGACAACGGACGTCCGATCCAGACGACGCAGATCCGGCTCGACGGCGGCGGCTGGCAGGACGTGGGCGGCAACGGGTCGCGGACGGTCGGCAATGGGTACGAGCAGACCCACACCATCGATGTGAGGGCGCAGGACTCCACCGGCGCGTGGTCCCCGGTCGCCTCGGCATCGGCCCGCACCGACGACCAGCCGCAGCCCCGGGTGTGGGTCACCCAGGGTGACGCGGCAGACAGCTGCGTGAACGGATGCCGCCAGATGGTCGTGAACTGGGAGAACCTGAACATCGGCAACGCCACGGTGACGTGTCACTCGAGCAACAGCGGCCAGATAGAGGACCTCACCTACACCGTCAACTTCAACGGCAGCGGCTCCAAGCAGCTGGGCTGCTGGGTGGGACGCGACGGTCAGGACGTCTGGGTCGACATCCTCGGCTGGGGGAGCGGCGTCGACACCGAGAAGAGATTCTGGGCGCGGCCCTAGCCGAGCCCAGCCATTCGCATACGACAGAGAGCAGTGACGAAATGAGCATGACCCCCGATCAGGCCGCCTGGTTCCAGGCGACATTCCTGCGCCTGGTGCACAACATCGACAAGGCTGTGCAGGGCAAGCACGAGATCGTCGGTCTGGTGGTCGCGTCCATGCTCGCCGAGGGTCATGTCCTCCTCGAAGACGCGCCCGGGACGGGCAAGACCAGCCTCGCCAAGGCGCTCGCCGCGACCGTGCAGGGCACGAGCGCGCGCATCCAGTTCACGCCCGACCTGCTGCCCTCCGACGTCACCGGCGTCACGATCTACGACCAGCAGTCCCACCGGTTCGAATTCCACAAGGGCCCGATCTTCGCATCCATCGTGCTCGCGGACGAGATCAACCGCGCCTCGCCGAAGACGCAGTCGGCTCTGCTCGAGGTGATGGAGGAATCCCGGGTCACCGTCGACGGCGTGACCCACGAAACGGGTCGCCCGTTCCTGGTGATCGCCACCCAGAACCCGATCGAACAGGCCGGAACGTACAAGCTGCCGGAGGCGCAGCTCGACCGCTTTCTGATCAAGACATCGATCGGCTACCCCGACCTCGCGGTGACGGAGAAGATCCTGGCCGGCGCATCCGACCGCAACCCGTCCGCCGGGCTCACCGCGATCATCACGACGGGCGCGGTCGCGGACATGGCCGACCTCGCGGCGTCGGTCCACGTCGAATCTGCTGTGCTGCGGTACGTGGCGGAGCTCGCCGAGGCGACCCGCAACGACCCCGCGACCCGTCTCGGCGTTTCGGTGCGCGGCGCGATCGCCATGATCCGCATCGCCAAGGTGTGGGCCGCCGCCCACGGGCGGCACTTCGTCCTCCCCGACGACATCAAGACCCTGGCGCCTGCCGTCTGGCAGCACCGCCTCCTGCTCGATGCCGAGGCGGAGTTCGCCGGCACCAGCAGTCAGACCGTGATTTCTCGGGTGCTCGACGGGATTGCGGCTCCCCAGGCGCGAACGGCGGCCTGATGGTCGCGGAGGCACTCTCGGCGCCGTCGGCGCAGACGGACCGCGACGCCGAATGGCGTGACGTCGCGGCCGTCATCGGCGCGCGCGTGCTGACGCGCCTCCGCATCATCGGCTCGGCGATCCGCCCGCTGGCCTGGGTCCTCATGGCGATCGCCGTCGGCTTCTGGGCCCTCGGCCAGATCGCCGGGTGGTGGGAGTTCACCGTCGCCGCGATCGTGATCGCGATCACGGTCGCGCTGTGCGCGCTGTTCTTGATCGGCCGCACCGCATACGATGTCTCGCTCGACCTCGCCCGCACGCGCGTCGTGGTCGGTGAGCGCGCCGTCGGTGCGCTCACCCTCACGAACCGCGGATCCCGAGCCATCCTGCCCTCGCGCATCGTGCTGCCCGTCGGTTCGGGCCGCGGCGAATTCGGCATCCAGCGGCTTGCCCCGGGGGAGGAGGCCGAAGAGCTCTTCGCCATCCCCACCCAGAAGCGCGGCGTCGTCAAGGTGGGCCCGGTGAGCGTGGTGCGCGGCGACCCGCTCGGCCTGTTCGAGAGGGCGCACCGGCGCGACGACCCGGTCGACCTGTTCGTGCATCCGCGCACCGTGCTGTTCGATGGACAGTCGCTCGGCTACCTGCGCGATCTCGAAGGCCTCCCTGCCGCCGATCTGTCCCGGGATGACGTCTCGTTCCACGCTCTCCTGGAGTATCAGCCCGGCGATGACCTGCGGCACGTGCACTGGAAGTCCACGGCTCGGACGGGCACCATGATGGTCCGTCAGTTCGAAGAGACCCGCCGGTCGCACTTCGTGATCGGCCTGTCCCGATCCAGCGGCGACTACTCCACCGCCGACGACTTCGAGCTTGCCATCTCGGCTGCCGGCTCGATCGGCCTGCGGGCACTCCGTGATTCCCAGCGCGTGGACATGCGTGTGCAGGGGCGCGAGCTGCCGGCGGGCACCGGCAAGCAGCTGCTCGACTCGCTCTCGGCCGTCGAGAGCAGCAAACCGCGCGACGGCGGCATCGCGGAACTGGCCGGGGCCGTGTCGGCGACGATGCCGCTGGCGAGCGTTGTGGTGCTCGTGTGCGGATCCGAGGTGCGCCCCGAGGCCCTTCGCCTGGCCTGCTCGCGTCTTCCGTTCGGCGCTCGTGCGCTCGCCATCGTCGCGGACACGACGGCTCCGGCCCCGGCTCTGCGTCGCATCGGCGACGCCGACGTGATCACGATCGGTGCGCTCGAGCAGATCCCGCTCGCTCTGCAGAAGGTCCTCGCGTGACCGCGCCCCGCCCCGCATCCGCGCCGATCACCGCGCGCCGCTGGTGCCTCGACCTCACCGCGAGCGCCGTGCTGGTCGCGGTCGCGCTCGTGGGTTTCTGGCCCACTTTCGCCGGTCCGTCGTTCCTGCCCGCCGCCATCGGCGGCATCGTGATCGGCCTCGCCATCGCGGCCGTCGCCCTGTGGCGACGCTGGGGCATCCTGATCACCACCGGGCTGGTTATCGCCGCGTACTTCGTCTTCGGCGGGGTTCTCGCGCTCCCGCACTCCACCATTCTCGGTGTCGTCCCGACCCTCGAGACGCTGCAGAAGCTCGCGCTGGGCACGGTCACCGCCTGGAAGCAGATGCTCACCACGGTCGCCCCCCTCGCGGCAGCCGACGGGCACCTGATCGTGCCGTTCCTCCTTGCGCTCGTGGTCACCACCCTCACCGCCTCGCTGGCTCTGCGACTGTCGCAGGTCGCCTGGGCGCTGCTGCCTGCGGGCGTGCTGCTGATGCTGGTCATCGCGCTGGGCACACCGGAACCGGCATTCCCGATCGGGCAGGGCCTGGTCTTCGCCGTCGTCAGCATCGCGTGGCTCGCGCTGCGGCAGATCTGGGCCCCGCAGAACACGGCGGTGTCGGTCAGCGAGATGCAGCCGTCGCGCGCGTCGCACATGCGCATGCGGCGGCTGCTCGCCGGCGTCGCCGTCGTGGCCGTCGCCGGCGGCGCGGGCGTCGCCACGGGCGCGCTCGCCGTCCCGGCCGAACCTCGGCACGTCTTCCGCGACGTGATCATCCCCCCGTTCAACGTCCGCGACTACCCCAGCCCGCTCCAGGCATTCCGCAAGAACGTGCGCGATGACGTCGACGAGACGCTGTTCACGGTGCAGGGACTGCCCAAGGGCGCACGCATCCGCACCGCGGTCATGGACGAGTACGACGGCATGGTCTACAACGTCGCCGACGGGGGACCCACCTCGTCGAGTGCGTTCTCGCCGTTGCGCTCCAACATGGCCCCCGACGCCGAGGGGGTGCCGGTCACCCTCAAGATCGCCGTAGACGAATACGACGGGGTATGGATGCCGACCGCCGGGGCGTTGTCCGAGATCCGGTTCGACGGCGATCGTGCGGAGGAGTTGCGCCGCGGCACCTACGTGAACACCGCGACCGGCACTGCGGTGGCCACGCCGAGGCTCCGAGCGGGCGATGAGTACTCGGTCGACGCGGTGATGCCGGCCATGCCCGACGATGACCAGCTCGCCGAGGTGGAGTTCGGAAAGGTCGCGGCGCCCAAGCAGAGCAACGTGCCCGAGGAGCTGACCTCGCTCGCGGCGGAGACCGTCGCCAACGCGGAGTCGCCCATCGAGCAGGTGCGCGCGCTGGAGAGCTTCCTCTCCGAAGGCGGATTCTTCAGCCATGGGCTCGAGGGCGAGGTGCTGTCCCGCGCCGGTCACACCGCCGAACGGATCACGACGCTGATCGGCGGCGACCAGATGATCGGCGACGACGAGCAGTATGCGGTGGCAATGGCGCTCCTGGCCGGGGAGGTCGGCATACCGGTGCGCGTGGTCATGGGCTACTACCCCGACGAGGAGCAGGAGGGTGAGGCTCTCTTCACCGCCACCGGCGACAACGTGCACGCCTGGGTCGAGGCCAACTTCGAGGGGGTCGGATGGCTCCCGTTCACCCCGACGCCTCCCGAGGACCAGGTTCCCAACGACCAGAACACCAAGCCGCGGGTCGACCCGAAGCCGCAGGTCCTGCAGCCGCCGCCCCCGCCGCAGGAGCCCGTCGATCTTCCTCCGACGCTGCCCGACGATCGCGAGTCCGAGGACGAGACCCTGAACATCGCCGGCATCCTCGGCGCCATCCTGCTCATCGGGGGGATCGCGCTGGCGATCATCGCCCTGCTGATGTCTCCGTTCATCGTGATCGGCGCCTGGAAGGCATCCAGACGTCGATCGCGGCGCACGGCCGCGCGGACCGCCGACCGCATCAGCGGCGGCTGGGACGAGCTGACCGATCGCGCCGTCGACTACGGCGCCCGGCTGACCCCGGGTGGCACCCGACCGGAGGAGGCCGCGGCCGTCGTGGCGACGCTCGCCGTTCCCCGCGTCGCGGACCTCGCCCATCGGGCCGACGCCGACGTCTTCGGCCCGACCGACCCGACCCCCGAAGACGTCGAGTCGTTCTGGAACGAGATCGACACGATCGTGGGGGGCCTGGGGGAGGATGCGGGATTCTGGAAGCGCACCAAGGCGCGTCTGAGCGTACGGTCGCTGCTCGGGGGCACGGCGATCTCGACCCGAATGCGCGGGCTCCGCGAGGCGGCGTCCGCGCGCGTCCGGCGCGAATCCGGCACGATCAAGAGCAGCACGAGCACAGCTGCCGCACCCGAGAGCGAGACCCCATGACGCAGCCCGCGGCCGCACAGATCGCGCCGATCTCCCGCCGCGCGATCGGCTTCCTCATCGACGCGTTCATCGCGGCCGGTCTGGCGATCGTCCTGGGCGGCGGCTTGGTGGTCGCTGCCACGCTCGCCGGCGGCGTCGAGGCGATGCTGACGACGCTGCTGATCGGCGGGCCGATCCTCGTGCTTCTGCTGCTGGCATGGTTCGTCGTGTACACGCTGATGCAGGCGGGTGCGGGCTCGATCGGGATGCGCGCCCAGGGCCTGCGTCTGGTCTCCGCACGTGATCAGGCGGCGCTGGGATTCGGGCGGACGCTTCTGCGGAACATCATCTTCGGCCTGACCAGCTCGATCGTGGTGGGGTACTTCACGCCGCTGTTCGACGGCTCCGGTCGTTTCCAGGGCTGGCACGACAAGGTCGCCGGTTCCCTGATGCTGGATGCGCGCGCGACGGCATCCGCGGTGTCCGCCTCTGATGCCGCCCCAGCGACGTCGGCAGTCACGGCACCCGGACGACCGGTCCAGCCCGCGCAGCCGGCCCCCGCTGTCGCCGGCATCCCTCCTCGTCCGCCGCAGCCCGCGGTGCCGGCTCCCGCACCCTCCGGGCGCACGCCGGCCATGGCGGCGCCGGCCCAGCCCGCGGCGCCGTTGACGGCACCGACCCGGTCGCGTCCCGGCCAGACCACGCCCGCCGACGAGGGTCCGCTGATCGCGTTCGTGCCCGGCATCACCCCGGCGTCGGCGCATCGCGAGGCGCCGGCGCCGACAGTTGCGCCGGAAGCCGACTCGGATCTGGACGCGACGGTGCTGGGCTACCGTGCCACTGCGCCCATCGCGCCGGTCCCCCCGGCTGTTGCGCCCATCGCGCCGGTCCCCCCGGCTGTCGCGCCCGTCGCGCCGGTCTCCCCGCCTGTTGCGTCCGCCACCGCCTCCGAGACCGACGCCGGTGAGACCACCGTGCACGCCCCCGAGGACACCAGGATCAGCATCCCCGGGCACCGGCTCGTGTTCACCTGGGACGACGGCACGCGCGTGTCGGTGTCGCGGCGCACGATCTTCGGCCGCAATCCGGCGCCGGAGGACGGCGCCGTGGTCGTACCCGTGCGCGATGAGACCCTCTCGCTCTCCAAGACGCATTTCGAGGCAGCGGCGGAATCCTCCGGCGGCTGGGTGCTGGATCGGCACTCGACCAACGGCACGACCCTCGTCCGCGAAGGACAGCGGATCGCATGCCCCGCGGGCCAGCGGGTGCCCGTGCGGCTGGGGGACGCGATCGAGATCGGCGACCGCATCGTCACGGTCGGGGGATACGCATGACCCCGGCGCTCGTCGTCGCGGCGGGGTCAGCGACGCACCCGGGACTGCGGCGGGCCCTCAACGAGGACGCGTATCTCGCGAGTGCTCCGGTGTTCGTCGTCGCCGACGGCATGGGAGGGCACGAGGCGGGCGAGCGGGCGAGCGCCGCGGTCATCGCGGCGTTCTCGAGCTCGATCGGGCGGGGATCCCTCGAATTCGAGGACGTCCGGCTGGCGCTGTCGCGAGCACGCGCCAGCGTCGAAGATCTCTCGACCTCGGGCAACGGCAGGGCCGGCACCACACTGAGCGGTGTCGTCATCACGTCGGTCGACGGTGTGGGCTACTGGCTCGCTGTCAACATCGGCGACTCGCGCACCTACCGGCTCGCCGAGGGCGAGTTGGAGCAGATCAGCGTCGACCACTCGGTGGTGCAGGAGCTGATCGACTCCGGCGAGCTCACTGCGGAGGACGCGACCACCGATGGACGCCGCAACGTGATCACGCGGGCGATCGGCGCCAGCAGCACCGGGGATGCCGACTACTGGCTGTTCCCGGCCGAGCTCGGCGACCGGATCATGGTGTGCTCGGACGGCCTGACCTCCGAAGTGCCGGACTCGCGGATCCTCGAGGTGCTGCAGAGCACGCCCGATCCGCAGAAGGCGGCCGACGTGCTGGTCGACGCCGCGGTCGGCGCGGGCGGCAGGGACAACATCACCGTGGTCATCGTGGATGCCGTCTCGGTCGCCTCGCGGCCGGGAAGCCTCCCGGAGACGGACTCGGACATCGACTGTGACACGCGTCCGCGTGAAGCAGCAGCAGGAGGGGTTCGCTGATGCAGACGATCTACCGACCGGGACAGTGGTACCTGATCGTTCTCCCGGGCACTCTCGTGGCGCTGCCGCCCGATGTGTCCGGAGACGTCGTGGCGCGGCTGTGGGAGCGGATGCAGGAGCGGGGGACGCTCACGACCGTGGTCGAGGTCCTGACCGCCCAGGCGGGCGGGGTCTTCACGTCGCTGCCGCCGTTCGTCGCAGTCGTGGCGGAGGGTGCCGACATCCGCATCGCCCTGCGTGGTGAGGTCTCCGCCCGGGTGAGCACTGCGTCCGGGGCGGACGAGTTCTCCGGGGCCGACGTGACCACGTGGAGTGAGCGGTTCGTGGTCGGCGCATCACGCGTCGAGATCACCGTCGAGGCCGTCGAGGGCGCGGCCGCGCTTCCCGTGCAGAGCGGAGTCGTCCGCGCGGCGGCGGTGAGTGCCGAGCTCGAGTCCGGCCAGGAGTGGACGCCGATCGCGACACCGCCCGCGACGCCGCTCGTAGCGCCGATGGCGGAGCCGATCGCAGCGCCCATCGCCGTCACCGAGCCGGTCGAGACGCCGCTCGGCACGCCGATCGCGGAAGCCCAGCCGGTCGATGATCCGTCGACCCACAGCGCGGCGGAGCCGGGCGAACCGGAGCAGCCGGCGGCTGAGGCCGAGGCGGTCCCCGTGGTCGATGGGGCGACCATGACGCCGACAGAACACACGCTGGCTCCCCCGACCGAGGACTTCGACCAGCTGTGGGGTGCCACGGTGCACTCCGTCCCGGCGGTCACTCCGGCCTCCGGTGCCACGGCTGATGTGGTCGGCCTTGACGGCGACCACGACGGCGCGACGATCTCGGTCCCCGAGCTGCGCGCGCTGCGCCAGCAGCGTCCGCCCACGGACGACGTGCCGACCGCGGTGATGCCGGTGGTGCCCGGTGCGACCGGCCGTGTCCGGGTCTCCACGGGGCAGGTCGTCACGCTTGATCGCACCGTGATCATCGGCCGTCGGCCACGGTCGACGCGGGCCAGCGGCGCGAACCTGCCGCACCTGATCGCCGTCGACAGCCCGCAGCAGGACATCTCCCGCAGTCATCTCGAGATCAGGCCGGAGGGGGACACCGTCGTGGTCATCGATCTGCACACCACGAACGGCTCGACGCTGCTGCGCCCCGGCACGGACCCCATGCGGCTGCACCCCGGCGAGCAGACCCTCGTCCTCTCCGGAGATGTGGTGGATCTCGGCGACGGGGTGAAGGTCGCGTTCGAGGACCTGCCGTGAGCCGTCCACCCTCCACCCCGCCGCAGCTCCCCGGCTTCCGCTACCTCGAGCCCCTCGGCGTCGGCGGTTTCGCGGATGTCTTCCTGTACGAGCAGCAGATGCCCCGCCGTGAGGTCGCGGTCAAGGTGCTGCTGGCCGACCGCATCTCCAGCAGCGCCGCCCAGGAGTTCGCCGACGAGGCCAACGTGATGGCGATGCTCTCGACGCATCCCGCGATCGTCACGATCTACCAGGCCGGGGTCGCCGGAGACGGCCGGCCGTACCTGGTGATGGAGTATTGCCCGCGCCCGAACCTGCAGCTGCGTGCGCGCAACGAGACGTTCTCGATCGCGGAGGCGCTGCGCGTGGGCGTGCAGGTCGCGGGAGCGGTGGAGACCGCCCACCGGGCCGGCGTCCTGCACCGTGACATCAAGCCTGCCAACATCCTCGTCACCGCGTACAACCGCCCGGCGCTGACCGACTTCGGGATCGCCTCGACGACCGGCGCAACGGGTGAGGCATCCGGCATGTCGATCCCGTGGTCGCCACCGGAGTCGTTCGCCGATCCACCGCGCAGCGGACCGCGCACGGATGTGTGGGCACTGAGTGCGACCCTTTACACGCTGATCGCCGGGCGTTCGCCCTTCGAGAGGCCGGGGGAGCGCAACTCCAGCGCCGATCTGATCGAGCGGATCGAGCGTGCCGCCCTCACCCCACTGGGCCGCCCGGACTCGCCGGACAGCCTCCAGCGCGTCCTCGAACGCGCGATGGCGAAGAATCCGGATGACCGCTACCCCAGCGCCGTTGCGTTCGCGCGGGCGCTGCAGAAGGTGCAGATCGAGCTCGCGCACTCCGTGACACCCATCGACATCGTCGACGATCACCCGCCCGCCGAAGAGCGGGACGACGACGGGGACGGACTCACCCGCGTGCGGCAGGTCGTCAGCATCGACCCGGATGTCGCCGCCTTCACGCGCCCCTCGGCCACCACCCAGCCCAAAAGCGCCGGGTGGGAGCTGCCCGGTGTGCCGCGTTTCGACCCGCCTGAGCGCGCCGCCCCCGACCTCGACGCGACTCAGATGCGCCTTCCCGCTGCGAGCGCAGCACCCGCGGCCGAGGACCGGACCATCGTCCGGCCGCCGATGGTGGTCGCGCCGCACGCCGCGGCATCCGCGGCTCCCGCCGTCGCCCCACCTCCCGACGCGACTGCCGTCGACACGCCTGATCCGGCGCCACCCCGCCGCCGCAGAGGCATGTGGATCGCCCTGTCGGCCGTCGTCGCCGTCGTGGTCGTCGTCGTCGCGATCGTCGGCCTGAACCTTCTGGTGGCCGGGATCCAGACCCCGCCCGAAACGACCGAGACGTCCGAGCCGCAGGACCTGGTGTCCGACTTCGTTCCGAAGGTCGTGGACCTGGGCGGCACGCGGCAGGGGGAGCAGATCGTCTTCACCTGGGTGAACCAGGACCCGCAGGAGGGTGACAGCTTCATCTGGAGCGTCGTCGACGTCACCGGCCAGGTCGATCCGCAGCAGACCGAGACCACTGTGGCGCAGGTGCCCGCGAGCCCCACGACCGTCTGCATCGACGTGATGCTGCGACGGGACGACGGACGGGTCTCCGAACCCGTCCGGGGGTGCGTGGACTGATGATCTGGGAAATCGACGATCAGAAGCCGAAGATCGAAGGGCTCGACGCTCAAGGGCGCCCCGACCCCGCGTACGCCGCGGCGCTGGGACTGCTGCGCGCTCCCTTCGGCCGACGTGCTCTCGCAGCCACGACAGACGTGGGCATCTGGGTGCTCGTGGTGCTGCCGTTCCTGATCGGCACGGCACCCCTGCTGGTCAAGCTCGCCACGGGGGCGATCTCGCCGTACGGCTTCCTCAATCACCCGGATTTCATCTTCGCTGTCGTGATGGCCTCGGTCTCGACGCTCCTCGGCCTCGTGTACCTCATCGTCCAGCTGGTCCTGCACGGAACCAAAGGGATGACGATCGGCAAGGCGGTCACCGGCATCCGCAGCGTCAACGTGCGCACGTTGGAGCGCCCGCGGGTCGGCGCCGTGCTCGCGCGCTTCCTCATGGTGGTCGCCTCCGGAGTGGTGCCTCTGCTGGGGCCGGTGTTCCTCCTCATCTCGCCCACGTTCGACCCCGAGCGTCGGGGACGCGGACTGCACGACAAGGCGACTGGGATCTGGCTCGTCGACGTGCGCACAGGGCTGAACCCGTATGCGGAGAAGCGGATGCGCGTGGCGCGGAAGATGGTGAAGGCCGAGCCGAACCTCGGGCGGTCGACGCTGCCCTCGCTCGCGACGCCCACGGACCCCGCGGCGCAGCCCGAGTATCGTCCCGGCAGCCGGGTCAGCGCGGGGGTGCTGGGCATGGCGCGACCGCACGAGGCGCACGAGCGACCGACGGTCGGCCTGCCCCCCGCGACACCGGCAGCGCAGGCGCCGGCCGAGGCGGGGAAGCCGGTGCTCGGCGGATACCGGATCGCGGACGACGAGAAGCCTGCCGCAGTGGCCGGCTCTCCCGCCGCGCCCATGCACCCCGAGCCCGCACCCGTGTCTGCGCCGGTACAGTCGGCCGCTCCGCAGCCGGGACCGGTGCCCCCTCCCGCGCCGCAGCGCGAACCCGCGCCGCAGCGCGAACCCGCGCCACAGCCGGAGCCTGTGCAGCCTCCGTCGTCCCAGCCCGAGCCGGCAGCTCGCTTCGGCCTGCGCTTCGACTCCGGCGAAAGCATCCCGATCACGGCACCCGTTCTGCTCGGACGCAACCCGGATGCCGCCCAGCACCCGGGGGCGAGCGCCATTGCGCTCTCCGACGACAGCAAGTCGCTGTCGAAGACCCACATGCTGGTGCGCCCGGTCGAGGGCGGGCTGGAGATCGTCGACTGCCGCTCCACCAACGGATCCGGGTTGATCCGGGCAGGCACCGAGTACGCAGTCGCGGCCGGGACGCCCACCATGGCGACCGACGGCGACAAGATCCGGCTCGGCGACCGCGTCGCAGCCGTGGTGCGGGTATGACCGAGCGCGACCGAGTGATGAGGATCGCCGGCGTGCCGGCAGGACCGGGGGAGACGCCGTGAGGCTCAAGCTGACGCTGCATCGTCAGGCAGGTGATCCGGTCGACATCGTCATCACGACCGATTCCACCGCGACCGCGGGGGATGTGGCCCGTCACGTCGCCGCAGCTGATCCGACCCGGTCGGTCTCGGTGGCGGAGGGGGACGTGCTCACCCTCGCGGTCGCGCCCCCGACCGGCGACCGGCTGATCCCGCTGCAGCCCGATGTCCCGATCGGCGAGGCGCCGATCGGGTCCGGATTCGCGGCATCCATCGTCAATTACGGCCCCGATCATGCCTTCGCCGGACAGCGCGAGATCGTCGGCGTGCTCGTGGCGACTTCGGGCGCCCTGGCCGGCCAGGAGTTCCCGATCGCGGCGGGCCACGTCTTCCTGGGGCGGGAGGTCGGCAACGACGTCGTCCTGGCCGACCCGATGGTCTCCAAACGTCACGCACGACTCGAAGTCGGCACGCACATCGAGGTCGTCGACCTCAACTCCGCCAACGGCGTGCTCGTGGACGGGGTCGCCGTGCAGCGCGTCCGGGTCGAGGAGGGTGAGCCCTTCATCATCGGCGGCACCACCCTCGTCCTCCGCCTCGCGCGATCCTTCGACGGCTCCGCGACCGAAGAGCCGATCATCGAACGCGGCGGCGGCCTGCTGTTCAACCGCAGCCCGCGTGTCGAGGTGCGCTACCCGGGAACCCTGTTCAAGATCCCGCGGCTGCCCACGGAGAAGATCGGCAGGATGTTCCCCTGGCCGATCCTGATCGCGCCGATCCTGGCGGGGATGGCGCTGTATGCCTTGAACGGCAACCCCCGCTCGCTCCTGATCATCGTGATGACGCCGTTGATGGCGTTCGGGAACATCATCAACCAGGCAGCCCAGAGCAAGAAGGGCGAGAACCACGAGATCCTCCTGTTCGAGCGGCAGTACGAGCAGCTCGAGGAGGACTTCTTCCACGGCAAGCCCGAGGAGGAGCGAGCCCGAAACGCGGAGGCTCCGCCGGTCGCCGAGATCTTCGATCATGCGATGCGCCTGGGCCCCATGCTGTGGACGCGACGACCGGAGCACTGGAACTTCCTCGGCCTGCGCCTCGGCACCTGCCGGCTGCCGGCACGCAACAGCATCGACGACGCCGAGACGCCCGAGGGCCTTCCCGACTTCATCGACCGTGTCGACCGGTTACGCGACCGCTACGCGTTCGTCGACGACGTGCCGGTGTTCGAAACCCTCGGCGATGCCGGCTCCATCGGCATCGCAGGTCCGCAAGGTCCCGTGGCGGACACGATGCGCGGCCTTGCGGTGCAGCTGCTCGGTCTGCACGCCCCGAACGACGTCGTCGCCGTCGCCTTCGCGGATTCGGCCTGGACGCCGGAGCTGGACTGGCTCAAATGGATGCCGCACACCTCCAGCGACAGGAGCCCCTTCCGTGACCTGGCCCTCGCGGATTCCGCGCCGACCAGCGCTTCGCTGCTGAGCACCCTCGAGGAGTACGTGCTGCGTGCTGCGGCGGCGGGCGGGGGCGGCGAGCCCCGCGGACCGTTCAAGGAGGACTGGAACCCTCTGCTGTACGGCACGGACGTGGCTCGCGCGGCATCCGAGCACAAGAGCACGCCCGCCGTGTCGGTGATCGTCTTCGTCTCCAGCGACGCACCGGTCGATCGCGGTCGCCTCACGGATGTGCTGGAGCGCGGAGCCGACCACGGCGTCCACGCGGTCTTCGTCGCGCCCACCGTCGAGTCGCTGCCCGCCGTGTGCCGCAGCTACATCGATGTCACGGCGGGCCTCGAGGACGCGCAGGTCGGTCTCGTCCGCAACGGCGAGAACTTCGAGCACGTACGAGTGGAGGGGGTCTCCAACGCGTACATGGAGATGCTCGCGCGACGCCTCGCTCCGGTCGTGGACGCGAGCACAGGCGTGCACGACTCGTCCGACATCCCGACCTCGGTGATGTTCCTGCAGCTGGTCGATCCGGCCATCGCCGAGGATCCTCAGGTCGTCATCGAACGCTGGCGGCAGAACAACACCATCGTGGACCGTTCGCCGAATCCGAGGCCGCGCCTGAAGAAGGCGGGCACGCTTCGGGCGATCATCGGGCAGGGACCGAGCAGCGCGATGGTCCTCGACCTGCGCACGCAGGGCCCGCACGCGCTGGTCGGCGGAACCACCGGTGCGGGCAAGTCGGAGTTCCTGCAGGCGTGGGTGCTGGGCATGGCCGCGGCGCACAGCCCGGACCGGGTGACGTTCCTCTTCGTCGACTACAAGGGCGGCTCCGCGTTCGCCGACTGCGTCGAGCTGCCGCACTGCGTCGGACTCGTGACCGACCTCAGCCCGCACCTGGTGCGGCGCGCGCTGACCAGCCTGAGGGCCGAGCTGCAGAACCGGGAGCACCTGCTCAACCGCAAGAAGGCGAAGGATCTGCTCGAGCTCGAGAAGCGCCAGGATCCGGAGTGCCCTCCGGCGCTGGTCCTGGTGATCGACGAGTTCGCCGCGCTGGCATCGGAGATGCCGGAGTTCGTCGACGGCGTCGTGGACATCGCCCAGCGCGGCCGCTCGCTCGGCATCCACCTGATCATGGCGACCCAGCGGCCCGCCGGCGTGATCAAGGACAACCTGCGCGCGAACACGAATCTGCGCATTGCGCTGCGCATGGCCGACGAATCCGACTCGCGCGACGTGGTGGATGACGGCGTGGCGGCGACCTTCCCGGCGACCGTGCCCGGCCGGGCGATCGCCAAGACCGGTCCCGGGCGGCTCGTGCCGTTCCAGTCCGCCTACGCGGGCGGTTGGACCACCGAGGACGATTCCGCCGCGGCCGAGGTGCGCGTCGCGGAGCTGCGCTTCGGTGCCAGCAATGAGTGGGAGGCCGACCGGCCCGCCGACGCCGATGCGCATCTGGAAGACCTCGGTCCGAACGACCAGAAGCGCATCGTCTCGACGCTGATCCGCGCCAGCGACAGGGCGGCCCTTCCCCGGCCGCGGCGTCCGTGGCTGGATGACCTGTCACCGCTCGTGGATCTGCGGGATCTGCCGAACGAGGGCGACACGCGCATCCCCCTGGCGCTGGTGGACGTGCCGGAGAAGCAGCTGCAGCAAGCGGCCGTGTTCGCACCGGACCGTGACGGTTCGCTGGTGATCTACGGCACGTCGGGATCCGGCAAGTCGACGCTGCTGAAGACGATCGGCACGGCGGCGGGGATGCGGCCGGACCTCGGCCGCGTGCAGGTGTACTGCCTCGACTTCGCCTCGGGGGCGCTGGGCGCGCTGGCGTCTCTTCCCCATGTCGGCTCGGTCGTGGACGGTGCGGACGTCGACCGCATCCAGCGCCTCCTGCGCACGCTGGACGGTGAGATGGATCGCCGCGCCGCGGCTTTCTCCGCTGCCAGCGCGGCATCCGTCCAGGAGTACCGGGAGCTGAAGGACCGGCGGATGCCGCGCATCCTGCTCCTGATCGACAACTACCCCGAGTTCAAGAAGGACTGGGAGGTCGCGCCGGGCCGGGGACCCTTCTACCGCATCTTCATGCGCATCCTCGGTGAGGGGCGCACACTCGGGCTGCACACTGTGATCACCGCTGACCGGGGCAACGCGGTTCCCAGCGCGGTCGCGGCGAACATATCGCGTCGTGTCGTGCTGCGCATGGGCGATCCCAGTCAGTACATGCTGCTGGGTGTCCCGCGAGACGTGCTGGACGAGCAGTCCGCGCCGGGGCGTGCCGTCGTCGACGGTCACGAAGCGCAGATCGCGGTCCTCGGCGGCACCATGAACGTCGTCGAGCAGACGAAGGCTCTCATCGCGCTCGGAGATCGGCTCCGCGAGGAGGGCGTGCGGGACCTGCCCGAGATCGGCGCGCTTCCGACCATGGTCACCGTCTCCGAGATGCCGGCCCGGGCAGGGGGGATGCCGGTGTTCGGCGTCGCCGACGACACGCTCGCCCCGCACGGATTCGAACCCATCGGCTCCTTCGTCATCTCCGGTCCTCCGGCATCGGGGCGGACGAACGCGCTGAAGGCGCTCGTGGTCGCCATGGAGCGCTTCGATCCGGACGTGAAGATGTACCACCTCGGCAGCCGTCGCGCGGAGCTGAAGGACTTCCGGCCGTGGGTGCGCAGTGCCATGCGGCCCGAGGAGGAGAAGGATCTTGCCGCCGAGTTGGCCGAGCTGGTCGTCAGCGAGTCGCCGGGCGGTCGCATCATGATCGTCGTGGAGGACATGCCGCACCTGGCCGATGGTCCCGCGGATCGCCCGATGCGCGCGCTGCTCCAGGCGATGAACAACAGCGACCATCTGCTCATCGGCGAAGCCGAGATCACCCGCGCCAGCGGCAGCATCGGCGTGCTCGGCGAATGGAAGACCGGCCGGCAGGGCATCGTGCTCAAACCCGACACCTACGACGGGGAGGCGATCTTCAAGACCGCGTTCGGCCGTGTCAAGCGCTCGGATTTCCCGGTCGGCCGTGGCATCTTCGTGCAGGCGGGCCGTGCGGTGACGATGCAGATCCCGTTCGTGCCGGCTGCGGGCTCGAATGGGCAGGGGTGACATGGGTACCACTCCCCGTGTGCGGAATGGCAAGCATTGGCTAGCCTCGATTCAAGAGAGGCCGCAGGGCCTGAACACGACGAACGCAGGAGGCGGACCTCATGGCCGGACATGATTTCGGGGCAACGTACAGCGAGATGGAGAGCGCAGCGGCGCGACTGCGCGATGGACGCAGCACCGTCACCGACACCCTGAAGGAACTCCAGGGCGTCATCGACGACCTGGTGCAGGACGGATTCAAGACCGAGAATGCGTCCGAGGCATACTCCTCCGCGTACTCGGAGCTCACCGCGTCGCTGGACGACGCCGCTGAGGCCGTAAACGACATGGCTCAGGCCCTCGACCGGATGGCCGACTCGATCCGTGACAAGGATGCGGAGCTGGCAGGCGGCTGAGCCAGCGTGCTTTCAGAGGTCGTGG